>JAZDIS010000105.1:0-17144 GCA_043804705.1 Pseudomonadota bacterium
CTGCCTACATCCTCTCCGTGGGCCCAGGCCGCGAGCAGACCATGCTCCTCAAAAACCCCTTCCTGAAATAACCAAAAAGGAACAGGCATGAGCACAGAGCTGCGGCCCGACAGTTACGCCCGGCACACCCTGGAGCGCTATACCGGCTCCAGCGTCAAGGACTTCGGCGCCCACATCCTGCTCTGCAATTTTCACCGCTACATCGATGATTTCGCCCGCATTACCGGCAACCCGGTCCAGCGCGGACACTGGAGCGTGGTCCACGACCGTAAACGGGACTTGAGCATCATCAACCACGGAGTCGGTTCGCCCTCGGCAGGCATTGTCATGCACTGCCTGTCCTTTCTCGATGAAATCAAGTGCGTGCTCATGCTCGGCATGTGCGGCGGCATCGATGACATGCTGGAGATCGGCGACATCATCATCCCCACCGCCAGTATCCGGGACGAAGGCACCAGCCCGCACTATCTGCCCAAGGATGTCCCGGCCCTGCCCTCCATCCACGTCAACCGCCTCTGCGAACAGGTCATCACCAGCGAGCTGAAGATGGTGCCCAAGTCAGGCATCCTGATGACCACCGACTACCGGATGTGGGAGTTTGATCCCGATTTCATCCAATACATCCGCAAACACCGGATCATGGCCATCGACATGGAGATCGCCACCCTGTTCGCGGTGGGGTATGCCCTCAATGTGCCAACCGGCGCCATGATGCTGGTCTCCGACCTGCCCCTTAAAAAGGGCGGAATCAAGAGCAAGGACAGCGCCGAGGAAATCTTTCTCACCTACACCCAGGAACATTTGCAGATGGGCCTCAAGGTCATGGAGACCGCCTGCCGGGACAACCGGGGCCCGCAGGGTTAACGCCCGTGATGATCTCATGCGTATTTGCTCGACAAGCGCACACCCCTCCCGGGCGGTTTGCCGCCTGTACCGGAATTGCGTAATGAGAGATACCTCCTGCGGAGAAATGCATGTCCCGCCATATCGTCCACATCTCGCTCACCGCCAAAGACACCCCAGCCCGCCTGAGCGAACAGCCCCCCGTGGTTTTTGAAGCCGCGCGGCCGGAAACACCCGCCATCACCATCGATCCGCGCAAACGCTTCCAGAAGATGGAAGGCTTTGGCGGAGCATTCACCGAAGCGGCTGCCGTTACCTGGCAAAAACTCCCCCCGGAAAAGCAAGCCGAAGTGATGCAGGCATACTTCGACCCGGACAATGGCCTGGGGTATACCATGGGACGGACGCATATCAACAGTTGCGATTTTGCCTTGGGGAATTACGCCCATGCTGAAGTGGCCGGCGATTTTAGCCTGGAACACTTTTCCCTTGCGCGTGACCGCGCCGCTATCCTGCCCATGCTCAAAGAAGCCCTGCGTCTCAGCGGCGGCCTGAAGTTGCTCGCTTCCCCCTGGAGCCCGCCGGCCTGGATGAAGACGAATAAGCAGATGAATGGCGGCGGACGGCTGCTCCCGGAATGCCGTGATGTTTGGGCGCGTTACTATTGCCGCTACATCCGGGAATATGAAAAAGAAGGCATCCCCTTCTGGGGCCTCACCGTCCAGAATGAACCGGAAGCCAGCCAATCCTGGGATTCCTGCCTGTACTCCGCCGAAGAAGAGCGCGATTTTGTCCGTGATTATTTAGGGCCGGCCCTGCGAAAAGAGGGGCTGGGCCATCTCAACCTGATGATTTGGGATCACAACCGTGATGCAATCTACGAGCGCGCCAGAGTGGTGTACGATGACCCCCTGGCCGCGCAATACGTATGGGGTGCGGCGTTTCACTGGTATGTGGGGGATCATTTCGACAATCTGACCGCCGTGCATGAAGCCTTTCCGGATAAACACCTGCTCTTCAGCGAAGGGTGCCAGGAAGGCGGCCCGCACCCAGGCGAATGGGGCGTGGGCGAGCGCTACGGGCGTTCGCTCATCAATGATCTGAACCGTTGGACCGTGGCCTGGGTGGATTGGAATCTCATGCTGGATGAGCGCGGCGGCCCCAATCATGTGGGCAATTACTGCAGCGCGCCCATCCTGGTGGATACCCGGGCAGGACAGCCCCTGTATCAGAGTTCATTCTACTATCTTGGCCATTTCTCCCGTTACATTCGCCCTGGCGCCGAACGCATCCTGCATGCCGGCACCACCGATGAACTCGAGACAACGGCCTTCCTCAATCCGGATGGGAGAATCGCCGTCGTGGTGATGAATCGCACGGAGCAGGCGGTGCCCTTTGCCCTGCAATACCACAATCTGGCTGCCCGCACGACCAGTCCGCCTCATTCCATCATGACCCTGCGCTTTGTCAATATTCCCGGATAAGCTATCAAGCGACGCAATGATTTTTCCATCACTCACAAGAAGATGTTGACGGAGTCCCCGGCTTTTTGTAACTGTTCAGCAGTGCCGCAGGTTGCGGCACTGCTGAACAGTTACGGTTCCATCGCCGCTGATTGGCGTCACTTTCACCATTACCCCCTGAGCCCAGATGCCTAACTCCCTCGATTTTCTCGTTGAATTTCTTCGCCTGTCGAAGCTGTTTTGGCGCTCGAAGCAAAAGCTGAAGATCCGGGGCACCACCTTCCTCCTGGCGCTCCTGACCATCATGCAGATGATCCTGGCTGTGGTGGTTACCCAGTGGAGCGCGGCGCTGTTCAACGCCCTGGAGCAGCACTCCATGCGCGGCCTTATCACCCAGATCGGCGTGCTGGCGATCATCTTTGTCGCCGACATGACCGTGACCGGCTCGCACCTGGTCATCAAGCGCAATCTGCAGATCTATTGGCGAGACTGGCTGACGGACCATGTCTTCTCCCGCTGGATGCGGGATGGCCGCCACTATCTGATCTCCCATCTCCCGGGCGAACACGACAACCCGGATGGGCGTATTGCCGAGGATTGCCGTATCGCCAGCGAGTCAGCGGTCGCCCTGGGCCACTCGTTGTTTTACTGCATTTTACTGCTGATCGGCTTCTCGCAGGTGCTCTGGTCCCACTCCGGGGTGGTGACGCTCGACCTGGGAGTGCGGCAAATCCCCATCTACGGGCATCTGGTCTGGATCGCGATCATCTATACGGCCTTGGCCTCCTGGCTTGGCTGGCAGGTGAGTCTGCCCCTGACCGGAGCCACCAACGCCCGGCAATCGGCGGAGGCGGACTTTCGGGCCAACCTTGTGGAGGCGCGGGAAAACAGCCAGGCCATCGCGCTGATCCATGCCGACAGCTATGAACGGCAGCTTTTTCGAGAACTGTTCTGCACGATTCGCAAGGCATGGAACACGCAAACCGCGGCGTGGCGAAATATTCAGATATTCAGCACCGGCTATGCCTCGCTGAACATGGCCTTTCCGCTCCTGATCTCCGCCCCCCGTTACATCCTGGGAAGCATCTCCTTGGGCGCGATGATGCAAGCCGCCCAGGCTTTCCAGCAGATGGTCGCCGCCCTCTCCTGGCCGGTCGGCAACGTGGGCGGGATCGCCGAATGGCGCGCCTCGGTGGAACGCACCTTAAGTTTACTCAAGGTGTTGGACAATGCGGAGGAGGAGTTGGCAAAACCGGATCACTGGATCCAGGTGAAAACTTCCAACCGGCCGGTATTAGCCTTCCGCGACCTCAGTATCGCCAAATACGACGGCCCGGTATTGGCCCAAAACATCAATATGGAGATCGGCCAGGGCGAACATGTGCTGATCAGCGGCAACACCTACACAGGGGCAAAGCTGTTCCGCGCCATTGCCGGGATAAGACCCTGGGGCAGCGGGGTCATCGAACTCCCCAGCCAAGGCCGCCTCTTTTTCATGCCACCTCGGCCGCATCTCCCCACCGGCACCCTGCGCAACGCCATCTGTTACCCGATCTCCCGCCGGGTTTTCAGCCAGGAACAATTGGAGCAGGCGCTGCGCTTGGTGGGCCTTGAAGACCTCATCGGCCAGCTCGACCAGAAGGACAATTGGCTCAACACCCTGGCCCGGGGGGAGCAGCAACTCTTGGGCATGGTGCGCCTGCTGCTCAACCGTCCCCAGTGGATTTTCCTGCAGGAGGCCTTCGATTCCTTGGACTCCAAGGAAGAGGAACGGATGCTGCGCCTGATCGGTGAACAGCTCCCCGAGGCCACGCTGCTTGTAATTTCCCATCTGCCAAACGGCGCCTCTTTCTACTCACGCCGTCTGGCCCTGTAAAACTATTGAGGAGGATCAGCCATGACTGTCCAAACGGTTCACGAAGGCGGCAGCAAACTACGCGGCGTCAATCTCGGCGGCTGGCTGGTGTTGGAAAAATGGATTACGCCGAGTCTGTTTGCGGGGCTGCAAGCCACCGACGAGACCTCATACTGCGTCGAGCTGGGCGAGGCCGAGGCTACCCGGCGCCTGCACCATCACTGGAACACCTTCATCACCCGCGACGACTTCGCCTGGCTGAAAAGTGCCGGCATCAATGCCGTACGCCTGCCGGTCGGCCATTGGCTCTTCGGCAAGGACTATCCCTACCACCGCAGCTATCAGGAGGCGCGCCATCCCTTCGTGGAAGGGGGGCTTGCCATCGTCGACAAGGTCTTTGCGTGGGCCGGGGAGTTCGGCCTGCGGGTGGTTCTCGACCTCCATGCCGCGCCGGGGTGCCAAAACGGCTTCGACAACGGCGGCATCCTCGACGTTTGCGAGTGGCATACCAGCGAGGAGTACATCGAACATTCCCTGGCTCTACTGGAACGGTTGGCCGAGCGGTACGCCGATCAGCCAACGCTGCACGGCATCGAGACGCTCAATGAACCGCGCTGGGATATCCCCACTGATCTGTTGAAGCGCTTCAACCTCGAGGCCTACCGGCGCATCCGCCGCCACTGCCCGCCCGAGCGGGTGACGGTGGTGTTCCACGACGGCTTCCGCAGCTTCCGGGAGTATGCAGGGTTTCTCCAGGAGCCGGAGTTCCGCAACGTGGCCCTCGATATCCACCGTTATCAGTGCTTCGTCGAAGATGACACCGGCCTGGACATCTTCGGCCACATCCGTAAGTCCGCCGTGGACTGGCGCGACGAAGCGGATGAGATCATCCGCGAGTCTGGCTATCAGGTGTATTGCGGGGAATGGAGCCTGGGGCTCGATCTGAAGATGGTCTCCCTCTGGGCGGAGGGGCCGTTCAATCATGCCCTGGAAGAAATGGATCTCTTTCAAATGTCGGCGGCCTATCGCGGCTACGCCTCGGCCCAAGTGCTGACCTTCGAGAAATACGCGGGCTGGTTCTTCTGGACTTACCGGACCGAGACCACTCCGGAATGGTGCTATCGGGACTGCGTGGATCAGGGCTTCTTCCCCAACATGGGCCGGCCGGAGCAGTTTTCTGGCATCCGAGGGACCCTGGAACGGGCCAAGAATTCATAAGCCCGACCGCAGGAGAGCCTGGCCATGATCAAGGTGATGAGCTTCAATATCCGTGTCGGCCTGGCCGACGACGGCGAGAACCACTGGGACCGCCGCAAGTCCTTTGCCCTGGAAAGGATTGCCGCCTTCGAGCCCGACTTGCTCGGCCTCCAGGAGTGCCTGGACACCGAGCAGGCCGAGTTTGTCCGCACCCGCCTGCCGGACTACCATTTCTTCGGCGTCCATCGGGGCGGCCCCGGAGGTACGGCGCTGGAGATGGCGCCCCTGCTCTTTCGCCGCTCGGCCTTCCGGCTTCTCGAGACGGGATGCTTCTGGCTGAGTGAGACCCCGGAGATCCCCGGCAGCATGAGTTGGGAAAGCAACTATCCACGAACGGTGAGCTGGGCCAGACTCTCCTGCCGGTTGACCGGGTCGGTGCTTACCTGCGTCAACACCCATTTCGACTACGAACCGGCGGCCATCGAGGGGGATGCCCGTGTCCTGCGCCAATGGCTCGATCAGATCCGCCAGGACACCGCGCTCATCGTGACCGGCGATTTCAATGCCGGCAAGGATTCAAGCGCATACCGCCTCCTGACCGGCGATGGAACGCTGATCGACGTCTTACGGCACATCCAGCCAGACGAGGAAGATGAGGCCACCTTTCATGCCTATGGGCGGCAGGAGGAAATGGCAGCCATAGACTGGATTCTGGTCTCCGGCCATTTCCAGGTCCTTGCTACGCGGATCGACCGTTCCCGCCAAGGCAACCTCTTCCCCTCGGATCATTACCCCATAACGGCAGTGCTCGACTGGAAGGCGTAAACCGGCGGCAAATGGGGGCGCCCTTTGCCCCCAACACAACATGCATCTATCAACGACTGACCGATCTGGCTCCGGCCATGACCTCGGCCATGTCAACGGCCACCTGCACCAGCATGTTCGGCACCACCGGCCCAGCCTGAGAGGGCTTGATCTCCGGGGGGTTAAAAGCTGCGACAAAACGGGATAAGGTGCTGCTTTTCGGATAGGCTACGGCCTGATCCATGGACTGCTCGATGTACCAGACGGTATTGCCGGTATGCACATTGAGCAAACGAGTGGCTACCTCAACCCTCCCGCCGCCGAACTGGGTCCCTTCCAGCGCGTAATTGACCGTACCCGCCAGGACCAGATCGACCTTTGCCTTCCGGCCAAGGGCCAGGGCTTCCGGGATATCGTGGTAAGGCTCTTCCAGACGGAGCACCCTGGGGAACGCTTGCTTGCCGAGAAGGACATCCTTGAAGAGCATGGCGACCCCCTCCCCCTGCGCCTGCGTCATATTGCCGGGCATCTGGAAGGGGAGAACGCCCACGGTCGCCTCCTGATAGGTATTCGCATCCGGATAGATAAAGACCACCGGCGAGTTCTTCTTGACCTGCACCGGCTGGTTGGCCCAGTTTTTCTGACTCGGCGCACACCCGGCAAGAAGAAGACCGAGCAGCACCACCGCTATTTCCTTACGCATACCGCTCTCCTGTAACTATCTATAATTGAGAGAAAACCACGGGCGAAACTGTTCAGCAGTGCCACAGATGCGAGGAAGAGGCCTGCGAAGTGTGCTATTGCACATGAGCAGGCCGATGACAGGTAAGCGAACCTGTGAGACTCCGAAGCAGATGTGGTCTTGCTGGACAGTTATGCCCTCCTCAACGCTCTTGGGCGGAAAGAAGCGCATCGCCAAAGGCTCCGCCTCCTGCCGCGAGAAGATGATTGATGTTGCGACTGCGCTGCAGCTCAAGCCCTGCCACGGAAAGCACCTGCTGGGAACCGGCGTCAAGCAGCTTGAGGTTAAGGATTACCGTGGTCGGCGTCAACGAATAGGTGCCGGTGAGGATGGCCGACGCCTGTTGCTGTTTGGCCAGAAGCGTGGCATCCCTGGTGAGCATCAGCTCACCCTGGTTGTCCCGGATGAGAAGTTCGGCGGACTTGCGGATCTCCACCACACCGAAATCGTGGCGAAACAGACTGGTGGACAGAGCCTCGGTCAGGGTCCGGCCAAAACGGGTGGTGGCATAGAGGTTGTCGAGATCAACCACCGTGGTCAGGATCAACCGCTGGCCGCCACCGGCGCCGCGCATGCCGGATATCAACTGCAGGGCCAGCTCCTCCCCCACCCCGAAGAAATCCGGGGTGACCACCGAGGCGGTGCCGCCGGTATTCGCCTGGGGCGCGCACCCGACCAGGAGCAAGGCACAACCCAGGAACAACGACAACCCGAAGTTCGCCATCTTTCTTGTTTTTTTCATGAGCAATCTTCCTTTACTGGAGGCTTAACAGGACGCTTAACGACCGTCTTCTTTGTTTTTTTTGCCGGAGGCGCGGGAGCAGCGGGTACGGCCTGGCCCTTTTCCTGAAACTGCCGGACAGCAACCTGCGAAGTGCGGGTTGCGGCAGGCATGCTTTCATTGGCCAGCAGGTTCGCGATCATCGCATCAATGGGCAGGACCAGAGTGGCGGAGGAAATAACCCTGTTATCGTCGTTGCGCAACAGCCGGGCATTGACAAAGATCTCCTGCCCGGCCACGGCATAGGTTCCCACCACCACGGCCTGGGCTGTCTGCACAAGGCTGATCTCATCCATGCTCCGAGACAACGCGTATTCTCCATGATATGGGCTCACCATCATACCCGGGGTTTTCCGCACCTCAATAACTTCCAGCCCGGACTGCTGCAAGGTGGAGAGCAGCTGCTCGCCAAAATACCGGCCGAGGGAAGAGGTTGCATACAGGTTATCAAGACTGACGAAGGTACTCACCGCCACCACATATTCATCGGCCACCACCTCGCCGGCATTGGCAATGAGAGCCTTGCCCATTTGATTGATCTTGGCCTGCAGGGCAACGCCCTGCCAGGCACTGCCTGCCGGCGGGCTCCCGGGCTGTCCGAAACCAAAACCTGCCAAAAAGGATGGGGACATATTCCGCGGCGAGAAAACCCGCGCGGTGCGGAACACATAGTCAGGCGGAATGGCATGGGGATGATTGTAGAAATACGGGCGATAGGCCGGCGCTGGATGCTGCCGCTCCTGAAACAGCCCTCCCTTCTCCCCGGCGTCAGGAAGTTGTCCGTCATCAGCCAGCGCGGGGATTACGGCACATCCCAAGGTCAGTAAAACCGCAAATAATTGTCTGATCATCATTCCCACCCCTGTCAGGGATTAAAATTGTAGGCGGAATAGTCCTTTTCCATACTCCGCCAAGAAGGGCCAAAGGCCTGAACCATGGGATCATCCGAAACAACGCTTCTGCCGGGATAGACCACGGGCACCCGCTGACCTTCGCCGAACATTGGCGAAGCAAGCCGCATTTCAACCTCGACCAGGTTGCTGTACATTCCTCCGGAACAGCCACAGCAACCGATGAGCAACAAGCCTGCCATGATTTTCTGCATATCCTCTCCCTTCAGTCAATAAAATGACAGCGTTGTCCATAACCCGGTATGGGAATTTTTTTCCGGCTTATCCCCATGGAGAAGCCGAAACCCATATCCAACAAGGAATTTTTTTCTGATCCAACCCTCCATTCCACTTTCCTCTTCAATCTCGCCTTGGTTATAAGCATTTTCCATGCCGTCACACAAAGATCACCCCCACTTTTCTAAACAATCTCCAACGACGCGTATATCCAAACGAAATGGCGGCAACAACCGTGCCAAATTCTTGGCGGATTGACGACCGGCAGAAAAAAAGATTGCCAAAAAACCGGGATAGATTATAATTTTGAAGTTTATACTACCGCGATACCCACCGGGAGATTGCCCACAGAAGGAGTTGTATTATGGCACGTATCACCGTCGAAGACTGCCTGAGCCAGATAGGCAATGAAAATCGTTTTTCCCTTATCCATCTTGCCGTTGAGCGGATCAAACAGCACCGCAAAAACGCTCCTTTTCTGGTAAAGTGCAAAAACAAGGAAATTGTCGCCACTTTGCGCGAGATTGCCTCCGGCCAGGTGAGCTTTGCCACCATCAAAAATTTCACCGCCACCAAAGAGGACGCCCCCATCGTGACCGCGCAAAAAAATGATGATGGACAGACAGAACAGGCCTCCCTGTAAGCAATGGAAACTGATTTTTACAAAACCCTCGGGATCTCCCCGGACGCAGCTCCCGAGGAAATAAAAAAAGCGTACCGCAAGCTGGCCATGCAATACCATCCGGACAAAAATCCGGGAGACAAGGCGGCTGAAGATAAATTCAAATCAGCCGCCGCAGCCTACGAAATTCTTGGCGATCTGGAAAAGCGCAAGATTTACGACCGCTATGGAGTCGCCGGCCTGAAAGACAGCGGTTACAGCGGCCCCGGCAATTTTGAAGATATCTTCTCAAGCTTTGGCGATATCTTCGGCGACATGTTCGGAGGCCGCTCCGGGCAAAGACGACAGGGACCAGTTCAGGGTAACGATCTGCGCTATGACCTGGGCATCAGCTTCATGGATGCTGTGCATGGCACGGAAAAAGAGATCGAAATCAGCAAACGGGAAACTTGCTGGTCCTGCGATGGTACAGGCTTGCGTCCCGGCCACAAACCGGCGACATGTCCCACCTGCAAGGGGCATGGCCAGGTAGTGCATGCCCAGGGCTTTTTCCGGGTGCAGACCGCCTGCCCGAAGTGTCACGGCGAAGGCACAATCATTACCGAACCATGCAATGATTGCCAGGGCGAAGGACTTGTCAAGAAAACAAAAAAGGTGTCGCTGAAGATTCCGGCCGGAATCGACACCGGCGCCCGCATGCGCCTGCGGGGCGAGGGCGAGGGTGGCCGCAAGGGAGGTCCGCCGGGCGACCTGTATGTGATCATGCATGTGGAGCCACATGAGTTCTTCCTGCGGGAAGGCAACGATATTCACTGCCTCTTCCCCCTGACCATGGTGCAGGCCGCGCTGGGCGCCACCGTCGAGATCCCGGCCATCAATGGCGCCAAGCAACTGGTGATCCCTGCAGGAACCCAGCCCGAGCAGATCTTCACCCTGAAAGGTGAAGGAGTTCCTTCCCTCAGGGGCGGGAGTCCCGGAAACATGATCATTGAGATCAAGGTCGTCATCCCGAAAAAACTGTCCGCCCGCGAAAAAGAACTTCTCGCGGAATTTGACTCACTGCAAAAAGAAAGGGGTGCTGCCCAGGAAGAAGAGGGGTTTTTCAAAAAAATCCTGCACAAATTCGCCGATGAAAAAGCTTGATTCTTCCTCTCATGACAGCGACAATGAGCGACCGCACCGTGACGGCAAACCAACTTACCCATTTTGATGAAGCCGGAAATGCCCGCATGGTGGACGTGGGAGGCAAAAACGAAACTGTCCGTGAAGCAACGGCTTCCGGCGCCATTTCCCTCTCAGCGCAAGCGTTTCAGCGGGTGCGGGAAGGGACTGTTGCCAAGGGAGATGTGCTCGGGGTCGCCCGGCTCGCCGGAATCATGGCCGCCAAAAAGGTCGATGCCCTGATCCCCCTGGCCCACCCTTTGGCCATCAACAAGGTGACTGTTGACTTTGACCTGAACGAGACGACACACACCATACAAATTACCGCTACCGTGGGAATAACCGGCAGGACCGGGGTCGAGATGGAAGCCCTCACCGCCGTCTCGGTTGCCGCCCTGACCATATACGATATGTGTAAGGCTGTGGATAAAGGCATGCTCATTAATAACATCAGACTGGAAAGGAAAATCGGGGGCAAAAGCGGAAGCTTTCAACGGAACGAATAACGCGAGCCCAAGATATACCAAGGGAGTAATACCGTGAACAGAGAACAACTTGACTATTTTCGCCAGAAGCTGGAGACCATGAGTCACGATCTTTTGCAGGAGGCTGAAAAGACCATCCACGAGATGACCGACAGCACGGAAAATTATCCCGATCCCACCGACCGGGCCAGCGCCGAATCCGATCGGAGCTTCGAGCTCCGTATCCGTGACCGCGAACGCAAACTGATTGCCAAGATCAGGGAAGCCATCGAACGTATCGATGAAGGCACCTATGGCATTTGCGAAGAATGCGGCGACGAGATCTCGGCCAAACGTCTTGAGGCGCGGCCGGTGACAACCCAATGCATTGAGTGCAAGACCCTCCAGGAAAACCAGGAAAGAGCGCAAAAAGGCTTATAAGAGACCACGATGCCTGAACTCCGCAAAGACCCGATCATTGGCCGCTGGATCATCATCTCCACCGAACGGGGAAAGCGGCCCACTGATTTCATTGTTGAAAAAAGCGCGGGCCGAGGGGGATTCTGCCCCCTCTGTCCGGGCAACGAGAACACAACGCCTCCAGAAGTTCTGAGCTACAGCAGCACGGAGGGCCATCAGGCCAACCGGCCGGGCTGGGATCTGCGGGTCGTGCCCAACAAGTACCCAGCTCTCATCATCGAAGGCAACCTCAGCAAGGAAGGCGATGGCCTCTATGACCGGATGAACGGAATCGGGGCTCATGAAGTCATCATCGAAACCCCGGATCACAACGAATCCTTTACCAGCCTGCCGCCGGAACGCATGGTCAAGGTTTTCCTGGCCTACCGGGACCGCCTGCTGGATCTGGCCCAGGATCCGCGCTTCCGTTACGTCATGGTTTTTAAAAATTTCGGCGCCGCAGCCGGAGCTTCGCTGGAACACTCCCACTCCCAGCTTATTGCCCTGCCCATTGTGCCGCGCATGATCAGCTCCGAGATTGAAGGGAGTCTGTCCTATTACAAATACAAGGAACGTTGCATCTTCTGCGACATTATCCGGCAGGAGATAAACCAGAACCAACGAGTGGTGGCCGAAAACGACCTGTTCCTCGCCATTGTTCCCTATGCGCCCCGTTCGCCTTTTGAGATGTGGATCCTGCCCAAGCGCCATGCCTCTTCCTATCTTGCCATGGATGACGACCACTTCAAGGCGCTCACCACTATCTTTTCCGAGTGCCTGCGCCGCCTGGACGTCTGCATCCCCAATGTTCCCTACAATTTTGTGCTCCATGGCGCGCCGTTACGCTCACAGCCCCTTGATCATTACCACTGGCATTTTGAGATCATGCCCAAACTGACAATGATTGCCGGTTTTGAATGGGGATCAGGTTTTTACATCAACCCGATCCCGCCGGAAGAAGCGGCCCATTTTTTAAAAGAAGCAGCGATTTAGGCGCTGTTCCGTTACAGCTCTGTATGCCGCCCTTGCCAGGAAAACGGCAAGATTTTATCAGAACGGCTTGGCCGAAATCCTGAGACAGCAACGCTCACAGCCCTTGGCATGACAACAGGGGGGGGGATCAATGAAAAAAATACTGCTTGTTGACGACGAAGACAGCATCCACCTCCTGTACCGCGAAGAGTTGGAAGACGAGGGATACGAGGTCCACTCGGCTCTCTCCGGAGAAGAAGCCCTGGCTCAGCTGAAGGTCATTATGCCGGATCTCATCATCCTCGACATCAATATGCCCGGCATCAACGGCATTGATGTCCTGCGCCAGATCAAGGAAATGAATCCTGCCCTGCCGGTGATCCTGAGCTCTGCTTACCAGGAGTTCAAACAGGATTTGGCCACCTGGGCTTCGGATGAGTACATTGTCAAATCATCCAACTTGGACGAACTCAAGGCCGCAGTAAAAAAACATCTTACCTGAGAGTCCGTGGCGCCGAGGAACAACAGCCAGTGGTCCGGCCCGGAAAGGCCATGCTCTGCGCCGCCATTGCGCACCTGTTTTTCCAGCCGCAACGCATTTTTTAAATCACCGCCGCAACGCCCCGCCGCCCCCCCTGCCCAAAGAGCGACATGAAAGATATCCAAGGCCAGCGAGATTACCGCCGGATCAACATCAAGAAGGTCGGCGTAAAAAACATCTCCTATCCGGTCACGGTCCGGGACAAAGCCCGGAAGACTCAGAAGACCGTGGCCACGGTCAACATGTACGTCAATCTGCCCCATCAGTTCAAGGGAACCCACATGAGCCGGTTCGTGGAAATCCTCAACCGCTTCCACGGCGAAATCAATCTGAAAAGTTTTCATCGTATCCTTGAGGATATGAAGGTCCGGCTCCAGGCGGAAGCGGCCCACCTGGAAATTACCTTCCCCTATTTTTTACAAAAAGCCTCCGGACAGGCGCAATCGGTGGGCATGAACGAATACCGCTGCACCATGCATGGTTCACTGGAAAAAACCGATGATCTCGTCCTGGAGATCCAGGTGCCCATCTCCCCGCCGCTACCCTCCCAGATCGGCCAAGGTTTGCCCCGTTCTCTCGGGCACTGGGGCAGAGCCACCATCCGGTTGCGGTTCAAGCATTTCATCTGGATCGAGGAAATCATCCAGCTGGTGGAAGAGGTAACATCCCACGACCTCTGCTGGCCCACGGCGGAGACCTGCACGGAGTACACCCTTTCCGTGGAAAGCATTACCACGGCCCTTGGCCGCAAACTTGAAAACCATGCGGCCATTGCCTGGTTTTCCGTTCTGGTGGAAAACCTTTCGCAAGGCTACAACACCTTTGCCTCTCTGGAATGGCAAAACAACACGGCCACCCAGCCCACCGTTAAAAAAATATCGCGAGAAACTGACCATGCAACACGAACTCCTCTTTGAAATCGGCAGCGAAGAAATCCCGGCCGGCTATATTATGCCCGCCCTTGCCCAGCTGGAAAAAATCCTCGGCGACCGGCTCACCGCCTTAGCCCTGCCCTACTCCACCCTCCGCACTGCGGCCACCCCCAGGCGCCTTGCCGTGTCGATCAGCGGCTTGGCCGAGCGTCAGCCGGACCGGGAAGAGGAAATTCTCGGCCCCCCCAAAAAGGCGGCCTTCGACCAGAATGGCCAGCCCACTCAAGCTGCCATCGGCTTTGCCAAAAAAAGCGGGGTCGAGGTCGAGGCCTTGCAGACCGTCGCCACACCGAAGGGCGAGTACCTCATGGTGCGCGTGCAACAGGTCGGCCGCCCAACCTCGGAGCTCCTTGCCGAGCTGCTGCCGGAGGTGGTCACCAGCCTCAATTTCCCCAAATCCATGCGTTGGGGGGCTGGCCGCACCGGCTTTGCCCGCCCGATCCAGTGGCTGCTCGCCGTCTACGGCGGCAAGACCGTCCCCTTCTCCCTGGATACCATCACCAGCGCCGACACCACCCGCGGCCACCGCTTCATGGCCCAAGGGCCTTTCCCGGCCTCAGGCTACAGCGACTATGTCGAAACCCTGCGCACGGCCCAGGTCATGGTCGAGCCCCAGGAACGCCGCGATGCGGTTCTTGCCGAGATCATCAGAGCGGCGGCGCAGGTGGGAGGAACGATTCTCCCCGATAACGAACTGGTGGACACGGTCTGCAATCTGGTGGAG
This sequence comes from Pseudomonadota bacterium, assembly GCA_043804705.1. Taxonomy (GTDB): domain Bacteria; phylum Desulfobacterota; class Desulfobulbia; order Desulfobulbales; family Desulfurivibrionaceae; genus Thiovibrio. The sequence goes on from JAZDIS010000105.1 coordinate 14,688, forward strand.
AAGCCCTTTGCCATCTGCGGCGCCTTTGAGGAACGTTTTCTCGCCCTGCCCCGCGAGGTTCTGATCACCTCCATGCGGGAGCACCAGAAATACTTTGCCGTGGTTGACGCCGCCGGCAAACTCATGCCCAACTTCATCGCGGTGAACAACACCGACACCCGGGACGCAAAGCTTGCCGCCGATGGCCACCAGCGGGTGATCCGGGCGCGGCTGGAGGATGCTTTTTTCTTCTTCAAGGAGGACCAGCGGAAGACTCTGGCCAACCGGGTGGAAGACCTGACGGGCGTTATTTTTCAGCACAAACTGGGCACCATGCTCGACAAGACCCAACGCGTCACCACCCTGGCCGGGCTGCTGGCGAAAAAACTGGCGCCGGAACACCTGGCCTCGGCCGAACGGGCTGCCCTCCTGGCCAAAACCGACCTGTTGACCGACATGGTCGGCGAGTTCCCCACCCTGCAAGGGGCAATCGGCCACGATTACGCCCTGCTCGGCGGCGAAGCTCCGGAGGTTGCCACGGCCATCCGCGAGCATTACCTGCCGGTCAGGGCCGGAGGGGTACTGCCCGCCTCAATCCCCGGGGCGCTGGTCGGCATGGCCGACCGCCTTGATTCCATCACCGGCTGTTTCGGCATCGGCCAGATCCCCACCGGCACCACCGACCCCTTCGGCCTGCGCCGCCTCTCGCTGGGGCTGCTCAATATCATCAACGCTATGGGTTTCAGCCTCTCTCTGGCCGAGTTCGTGGACGAAGCGCTCGCCCTCTACGGAGACAAGCTGACCATTCCCAAGGCCGACGCCCGCCGCAACGTGCTCGAATTCATCAAGGGCCGGTTCAGCAATGATCTCACCGGCCAAGGCATCCCGCCCGAGGCGGTGGAAGCGGTCACCTCGGTTTCCTTCGACGATCCGGTGGATTGCAGGCACCGGATCAACGCCCTGATGGCGATCAGCGGCCAGGAAGCCTTCACGGTTCTGGCCGGAGCATTCAAGCGGGTGATCAATATCATCAAGGACAACAGCGAGACCTCGGTGCAGCCGACATTGCTCAGCGAGAGCGCCGAGCAGAAGCTCCATGCGGCATACCTGGCTGTCCGCGAAGAAGCCGCGCCCCTGCTTGAGGCCAGTGATTACGAAAAGGCCCTGGCCGTGATCCTCAAAATGAAGGAACCGGTGGATACCTTTTTTGAGGAAGTCATGGTCATGGTGGAGGATGAGAGGGTGCGGGCCAACCGCTTGAACCTGCTGACCGCCATCGCCCGGCTCTTTTTGCAGATCGGTGATTTCTCGAAGATGAACGCCATCAGTCAGTAAGTTGGGCTTGGGCGTGGAGCAAGGGCAGAGATTCGAGTCTGACTTGGGGTTAGCCAACAAATCAACAACGTCCCCTCTTGGCCCCCACGAAGCTCAAGGGGGGCAATCTTTGACATGATGGCTCCTTAGACAAGATGAAAAGGATCATCCTCGGGTCTCGTCTATTTACAGAGCCACGGTTTCGGCACCATCCCGGTAGACCCGCCGGATGACGCAGATGACGGGGGCGGCATTTCAGGTTGAAGTGAGTCTGAATAAACAGGCCACTGACCCCAAGAGCCACACCCCCGTCGAAGTAGATATTAACTTTTTCAGGGGTGGCTGTCATCTGCAATAATCCCATGATAGACCCCAAATTGGCCCAACCGTCGGCATAGTGCCAACGGCTATATCAGTCCAGAGGCGTTCGAACTACAAAAAATCGCTTAACGCCGTGTCCGTCAGTGGCGGGTAAAATCAGAAAGATGTAGGGACCGAGGGGAGACCACCCTTTACCCTTACTGAGCAGGCATATTCCCCCACCGCAGTTCTGGAAAATTGTGGGTGAACTGGGCTCGGTCGGTCGCTGTGATGTTGAACTGACCCGGCTGAGTACCGAACAAGTCGCTGGCGCGCATTTCGGGAAAGGAACCGCGAGGAAAGCTCAAGGTAAGACGATATTGCATATCGCCATTGGGCATGGTTTCATCCTGCGTCATTACCTGTGCAAACGAACCCTGATTTTGCGTCAGGGATACTATCTCAATCGGGGTAACGCCCTGACGGACTATGGCCACAACGTCGAATCTCGTATCTCCTAGGTCGATCAATTGCGGATCAAAGCCTGCCGCCAATACCTGGGGAAAGGCACGACGGATACCGGCAGTGCTGCTCAGTGCGGCGGATGGAGAGGTGACGCCTTGAGTCATCACCGGCTGATTACCGAATTCAAGATCAGGGAAGCTATGCGTCTGCTGGGCCGCATCCACCACTGACATCTGAAATTGCGATGTCGATGAGCCAAACAGGTCGCCGAGGACCGCATTTTCAGGAAAGGTGCCACGCGGGAAGCTGAAGGTGGTTTCATACCGCTGATCGCCGTTGGCGTAAGTGCCGACATAGTCCATGGCAATGGCGAAGCCACCGCCATTGCCTTCTGCCTGC
>JAZDIS010000106.1:0-13439 GCA_043804705.1 Pseudomonadota bacterium
AGGATATTCCTCCCCTGGTGGAGGAGCCGGTCCAGACCACCGAACCGGTCTCCTTATCCAACAGCTGCAGGCTCAGGGAAATAACGTTGGAGGTGGCTGAGGCGGCGCGCACCTCGCCGTACTCACGCACCACGCCGGTGAACACCGCGTCCACCTGGGTTATGCCGACAAACTTTTTGATCTCCTCGGGTGAAGGCATGGTCGCGTTCGCCATGCCGGTACGACTTACGCCCCGCGCCGTTTCCCCCGGCGGCACCACATAAATGCCGCCGTCGGCCAGAAGCATGGTCGTGAAGGTATCGCGCACCCGTTCCGCTGCCGCCTGTTCCTTGGTCAGGTTGGCAAAAGGCAGGATGGCCACGGTCTTAACAGCGCTGAAATCCATCAAGGGGTCATGGAATCTGTCGCCCACCCCGGTGCACCCGCCGGCAAGCAAAAGCAGCAGGGAAAAAAACATGGATCCCGGAATGAGTTTTTTCAGCGTACACATCTTGATCATCAGTAGCATCTCTTTTTATTTCCTACCAGAAATAGTGTGTAAAAAATTACCTGTAATACCCAAGAAATACAAGAAAAATCAACCGGCTGCCAACAAGGATTCAGGGGTCCGCCAGCGACCTCCGGACCTCCTTTTCATGTGCCCTCAAAACATTGCCCGCAGTCTGGCGCTAAAGTTTAGGGACTCTGTTTCCTGGGTGGCCGATCGGGTTTCGATCATGGCATAACTGAGATCCAGATAGGTGGACTGCCGTATCTTCCAGGTCAGACTGGGAGAAAGCACCCGGTCCAGGGCTTCGTCCTCGGGCCGCACCGATTCGGTGTAGGAGAAACCCAACTGCAATGCGCCATCACGAAAAGGCGACCAACTTATCCCGTAGTTCTGCAGGGTATCTTTATCCTCATCCCGCATATCCGCCTCGTGAGAGAGGAAGAAACTCAAAGCCGACACCGGGCTGTATGAAACGCTGATCAGGCCGCGGCGTTCATTGCTCACCGAATCAGGCCGGTCTCCGCCGCTTCTGTTGGTCCGGTTCAGAAAACCGATCAGATTCCAACTCATGGTCCGATGGGGTACAATGTTCAGTCCCATGTTGATCTGGGAACTTTCGGACTTCACCTTCCCGGTCAGGGTGGCATAGCTGAGAGCCCCGCCCAGGAGCATGTCGAGGCCGGGATAGAGCACCGCCCGGTTGTTCAGGGTGAAAGCGTTCTGTTCCGTATGCTCGCCGTCCTGCAGGGCGTTGCGGCCGCTGTAGTTCAAACTGCTGTTCAGGGTGGGCAAGGGCGTAGCGGTGAGACCTGCCCCGTAGCGGTAAGTCACGTCCTGATCTTTCTGGTCCGTCTCCATGGAATCGTCTCTGGTAAACATGGCATTGCCGCTGAGCCAGGGGCTCAGACGACGGTAGAGGGAGGGTCCATTGGAAACAAAGAGCCGGTAGTAGCTGCCTGGGTCGTTGAGCCTGTAGAACAGGGCAAAGTTGTAATCCAGCCCCTGATCCTCCAGGATCTTGACCCGGCTGGCCATATTGTACATATGCCCGGTCTGGGCGGTTTTAGTGCCCCCAACCGCAGCGGCCTGGCGAAGCAAGGCTTCCACGGCCGTGACCTTGATCTCCGTGTTGCCCGCCCTCTGCGGTGTGGCGACGACCTTTAGATACTGGCTTCGCTGGGACGGGAAGCGAAGCTCGAATTGCGACGTCCCGAACAAAGAGGTGAACACCACGGATTGCAGGGCAATCTCCTGCCATTCGTTGTTCGCGTCCACCCCGAAAACCTTCCAGCCAAAGGTGCCCGCGGTCAGACCGGTGGGAAGGTCATGGTCCACCCGGATTCGCACCATATTGGCCGTCAAACCCAGCCCAAAATCCAGGGCGATGTTCAGCGGCTCGATGGCGGTCAGGTCGCCCGTGGCCCGGACCAGAGGCGCGGAAATCGTGGTGCTGACGGAAGCGCCCACGGGAAAAAGAGGGTCCGGCGGAGTCAAGGGCTGCCTCGGCGTCAGCAGCCCCATAAGTTCATTGTACGATTCAAGGTCGAGGATAGGAACCGCGGCATCGAATTCACCGCCGCCACCGCTCGTGACCTCTGTGGTCTGACGGCTCACCGAATACATGGAACTGAAATTCACCCGGTTCTTGAAAAACCGGTTCGCATAGGAGGCCCGGCCGGATTGGGTCGTGGCCTGGGTTTCCGTGTCGCTCAAAATATTCCGGTTACGATCGAGGCTGGCGGAATAGCTGAGATCCGTGGTGTCATTGGGCTGATAACGCGAGCTGAAGTTGACCTGTTCCTGGAGCGTGTCCATGCTCACCCGGTTGTCATCGTAGGTCTCGGAACGGGTGGTCCGCAGGTTAAAGGAGGGCAAGTCCAGCGGCTTCCAGCCCAGGGACGCGGTATAGATGTCCCTGGTCAGGAGGCTCCGCGCCCCATCACTGCTCCGCGTTTCGTCCTGAAAGCGGTTTACGCCCACGCCGCCGGAAAAGAGGGGTGAGCCCAGCATCAGGTCCACAAAGGGATTTTTCCGGATATTGGTGGAGTCACCCGATTCATCATCGCTCTCGAACTTGGTGCCGGTGCGTACGAAGGTGCCGCCGCCACGCAGGGTCAGGTAAGGATACAATCTTTTGTCAAAGAGCAGCCGGTATTCCTGGGCAAACAAATCAGAATCGTCGTGAGAGGTTGTGGTCGTTCCATCACTTTCGCGCGTGCTGGTTTCGCTGCTGGTGGTGTTGTAGCCGTAATCCACAAAAAAATCCATTCTGTCCGCCCGCGCGGACTCCGGCAACAGCCAGCCCAACAGGACCAGAACGGCGAAAGTCAAAACCGCCACTCTACCCAATGGCTTGATCAATAGCGCGCTCCTGACACGGCCAGATCCTGGGGAACAGCGCCCGCCTCCATCCGGCCGACGACCTGACGGCTGATGAGATCCACCGCTGCCAGCCCTTCTTTCGCAGGCAAGGACAACAGCAGCCGATTCTCTTCGTCAGCGATGACCATGTCCACCGGCTCGCCCGCCCCTTCGAGAAAATCAACGGGCAATTGGGAGAAGGAGGAGGAGTAGACATCCAAGCGGCGCTCGTCCTTGCGGCCCAGATAGAGCAGATCGGAAAGCGAGTCGATCAGCAGGATGCTGCCGCCCAGGCCCACCTGCAGCCGATCCGACAAAGCACGAGATCGGGTATTCAGCACCGACAGGTACGGCGAGCCATGATGCAGAACATACAAGCGGCTGCCGTCGCGGCTCAGCGCCCCCCGGACAGGGCGGGAATCCATGGGGACCGTGGCGACCAATCTCTGGTTCGCAAGGTCCAGCACCGTGATATTGTCGTCCAGTTTACTGAATACATAGGCCCGCTGGCTGTGGCGATCGGGCAGGACGAAAACAGGATCCTCGCCCACCTGGATTCGAGCCAGCTCAATTTGGCTGCGGGGATCCAGGAAAAGCACGAAATTGGAGCCGGTGCAGGCCACCAGAAGCACACGTCCGTCAGGGCTCAGAGCCATATGCCCGGGCCGGTCTCCCGGCCGCAGCTGAATGCGCCCCTCCGATTCTCCGGTGACCAGGTCCAGTACTTCCACCAGATCATCATCGTGCATGGCCAAATAGATCCGGCGCTGCCGATCGTCAATAACCACACCGGCGGTTGTTTTCCCCCCCGTGCCGATGGCACTGTGGACATTGAGGGTCTTGCGGTCAAATATCGTCAGATACCCGGCCTTGCTGCAACTCAGAATCCCGGTCCTGCCTTGCAGGGGCCTCTCCGGCGGATATACGGCAAGTCTGGGGTTGAACTGGAATCCCTGGTTGACGGAGCCTTCATGCTGATAGGCCATTTCCAGCAGACCGGCACTGCCCTCGCGCTGGGAAAAATTAGCGGGTACCACCAGGGGTTCCGTCCCAACCCGCAAGGCGGCTTCACCCTCGTCGGTCCGGGTCCAGGCCCCTTTGAAAACAAGGCTGAAGCCGCGGTAGATTCCAATCGGCAGCCTTCCTGAGGCAAAAAGACGCTGATGCTTGACGGTGTCGGCAGTGATCTCGGGCAGATGCAGGGTCAGGGGCCAAAGGATGCCGTCTTCATCAATGGCCGAAACCTGGCCGGCAACTATGCGCAGGCGACCTGCCTCGGCCGGGATGGCCTTCATGTACAGAAGAAATGGGGTTCCGGCGGAGAGATTTTGCTCCCGCTGCTGCATGGCCGACGAGCAGCCACCGGCAAGGAGCGGAACAAGGAGAAAAAACGGCAGCCAGGGCCGGTATATTGCACGCAGAAGAACTGAGATCATGGTCCGCCAGTTACCGATGCCGAAGCCGGGTAAAATCCGGGAAAGCCGTGGCCGCCACTGCCCATCTTCAGGTCGTGGTTCGCGGCTTCCGCCCTGTTTGTAACAAATATTCCCTCACGAAGGTTGCTGAAAGCATACTATCTCTCCCCCTCTTGGACACGCAAGCAGAAATTCAATCGCGCGCCTGAAAGTTCAGCCTTCCTTCCAGGCCATCAATCAAGCTTTTGAATTATTTTTCAGCCCTCAGCACTCAACCTGTCCCCTAATCCTTCGCATGGCACTTGTTGCACAAGCTCCGCTGCCAGGTGGCGAACTTTGTCGGGGGCCGGTCGTAATAGGAGAGGCGGGTCTCCGCCTTGGTCCTTCCCTGATGGTGTTCGGGATCCACGCCGCCGTCGCTGCCCGGCCACTCCCCGGCCACGGTGAGAAAGATGGCATTGAAGTTCCAGCGGCCCATGCTGTCCCAGCCCGAAGCATGCGCCCGGTGACAGGAAAGACAGCTGACATTGGCCGAGGCGTCCGGGCCGGCCAAGGAGTTGGTCGCAGAATTGCTCAAGGCGGCATAATCGGCATGCCCCTCCTCAAACGGGGTCAGGGAGCTGTAGGCTGTGGTGCTGCTGCCGCTCATGTTGCCGGTTTTCAAATAGGCATTGTAATTGGCCGCAATGGCGGCGCCCAGTCTTCCGGCCTGTCCGGCCGGATGCCTGGACATCTCCCCGCTGCCGTTGCCGTCGCCGTGGAAGCCGCCGTGGCAGTTGGCGCACCACTCGGACATCCCCTGGCCGTAAGCCACCCGGGTGTCGGTCTCGGCCTCGGAACGGTTCACCGAGGGAGTATAGCCGAAATCTCCGTCATCGATCCAGCCGTAGGAGGGAATGACCGCAACCGGGCTCCGGTTGGCAAAGGCATGCTCCGGGGCCGAGGAGGTCTGGTAATTGACCCCGGCCAGGAGACGGTAAGAGCCGACGGCCAGGCCGCCCATGGGCATCTCGCCCTTGCTGCCGGAGGATTTGATGTGCGGACCATCGTTCACCTCCGAGCCGCCGGTCAAGCGGCGGTATCGGCCATGGGGGTCATGGCAGCTGATGCAGGACAGTTTGCCGGTCGCGTAATCGCCGCCGGGACTCTGGGTCGTGCGGCTGTCCGCCGCGAAGCCGAAATCCTGGGCCACGATGTTGTGGCCGTGGCTCTGGCCGGGGCTCGTGCCGCCGGTCCAGGTGTAACTCTTCTTCAGCCAGCCGAAGTTGCCGCCCGGGGTCAGCGCTTGGGGCCCTACCGGCGTGGCGGGGTTGCTGACAAAGATGTCGCTGTAGTCCTCACGGGAGGTGCTGTTGTTGGCATGGCAGTACAGGCAGGTCGAGCTGGTGTCCGCGGCCAGCAGCAGATGGGGAAGGCCGTCGCCTATGCTGCCGCCCTGGTTGTAGGTCATCTTGGCGTTGCCCTTGGAGTTGTGCATGGTATGGCACCCGTCGCAGCGGGCTACGCCGCCACGATGGAAGCCGCTGTGACAGTCGTTGCAGGCGGCTTTTCCGGAGTAGGTGATGCCGGCGCCATAGGCAGCGGCCTCGCGCACCGGGAGGAAAGCGAAACCCGCCGCAACCATCGCAACCATGAGGCCGGCCAAAACAAGAAGCGGATCGATTTTCGGCGTGGCCCGGCCGGAACCGCTCCCTGCCGGAAGAATCCGCTGCCGCTGCAGTCTGTTTGTCGTCTTCATGATCAGTCCCTCACATGGCATTTGTTACAGAGAGAACGCTGCGCGGTCGCAAAGTTGGCCTGAGTTCTGCCGTAGAAGGCCTGCGGCGATGGGAATCCGTCCCAGACCATGTCGGTGCCGAAGTTCCAGCGCCCCAGGGCGGGAAAACCCGAGGCATGGGCCCGGTGGCAGGAGAGACAACTGACGTTTTCCAGGCCGGAGGAAGGGCCTGCCGCAGACAGGGTGGCGGCCAGCAGATCGCTCCGCACCTCGGTGCCCATCTCATAGGGAACCAGGGAGCTGTAAGCCGTGGCTCCGTCCGCATTCACGCTGCCGGTGCGGAAATCATAGCGTTTATAATTGGCGATCAGAGTCGCGCCCAACTTGGCGCTGTTGCCGGCCGGATGCCGGAAGCTGCCGGGAGCGACGGCGTCATCGTTGTGCATGCTGCTGTGGCAGTTGCTGCACCATTCGGACATGCCCGCGCCATAGGCCACCCGGGTATCGCTCTCCGCTTCGGAGCGGTTGTACTCCATGGGGGCGACAGCCACCGGCGCCTTGCTGACAAAGGTGTAGCCGCCCGGCACGGAGACGGGCTGATAGCCGGTCCCGCCCAGCAGGCGGTAGACGCCCACTGCCGTTGCGCCGTCCGGTTCGGCCCCGTAGGAGCCTGATTCACGGATGGGAGCGCCGCTGCGGGACTGTTCGCTGCTGCCTGCCAGATGCCGGTAGCGGCCGTGGGGATCGTGACAGCTGATGCAGCTCAGTTTCTCTCTGGGATAGATGCCGCCGGGAGCCGTACTGAGCAGGGGATCCTGGGTGTAACTGTAATCGGTGGCCACGATGTTGTGGCGGGCTGACCAGCCGAAATCACCGCCCGGCCCCAACTGGCTGGGCGCTGGCCTGCCGCCCGAGGTGATGGCGTTGGCCGGGCTGCTCACCTTGTAGGCATCGGGGGTGACGGAGGTGGTGTGGTGGCAGTTGAGACAGGTGGAACTCGGGTCCGCGCCCATGAGCAGATAGGGATTGGCCGAGGTTTTTCCGTTCATGGCCTGCGCATTCAGGGAGTTGTGCATGGAGTGGCACCCTTCGCACTGGGCCACCCCCCCCGAATGAAAGCCTTCGTCCGCTGCCGCGGTAAACGGGACAGCCAACAGCATAAGGATGAAAAACACGCCGGTTTTGGATGCCATTGACATATCCTCCTTGTTCATGCGCGGGTGCGCAAGAGCCGCGAGAGTCGGACACACCAGAGCCGTGGCCTTAAACCCGGCCACGGCTCTGGGTGATTCTAGACTGCTACGCCGGACTTAGTCTTTAGCGTGGCACTTGTTGCACAGAGAACGCTGCTCAGCCCCAAAGGTGGCGGACGGAACGTTCTGGTAAGAAGCTACATTCACTGCCTGATCAGCAAGACCAGGCTCCACGGAGTAGAGGCCAGCTCCATCGGTCAACAGGGTGTTGCCCTGGTTCCAGCGGAGCATGCTCTCATGACCGGAAGCATGGGCGCGATGACAGGAGAGACACATTACGTTGGCATTGGCATCCGGACCCGTGGTGGCGGTAACCAAGGCAACCATGGCAGCTTTGTCAGCCACGCTCTGACCAAGGCCGGCCTCAAAAGGAACCAGATTCGAGTTGGAGGTTGCCACGTCGCCGGTCATTTTGCCGGAGCTTACGTAGGCGTTGTAGTTGGCTGCAACAGCTGCGCCCAACTTGTAGCCGTTACCAGCCGGATGCGCGCCAAAGGAGGCGCTGGCCTGGCCGGTCTGATGGAAGTTGCTGTGACAGTTGGCACACCACTCGGACATACCGGAACCGTAAGCCACCCGAGCGCCGCCGGCTACGGCGGTGTTGTAGGAGCTGGGAGCAACAGCAGCGGGAACGGTGTTGGCAAAAGCATTGGCGCTCAAGCCGGCATCGGCCAGGGACTTCGGCAGGTAGCCTACGCCGCCCAGGATACGGTATGCGCCAACTGCCTCACCGGCACCGGCTGCTGCGCCGTAGGAACCGGAGCTGCTGATGGGTGCGCCGCTGGTGGCAACCGTACCAGCCTCATCCACCCGGTACTTACCATGGGGATCATGGCAGGAAGAACAGGCGAGGTTGGCTGCGGGATAGGTGCCGCCGGGAGCAGCGGTCAAACGTGAGTCAGCGGGCATGCCCTGGTCAAGGGAGATAATGTTGTGACCGCGTGCGGAGTTACGGGTTGCATTAGACTGACAGTCGATCATGGTCCAGGAGAAGTCGCCGCCCGGAGTAAAGTTGGCAGGTACGCCGGAAGCGCCTACGCCCTGGGTCTTAACATGGTAGCCGGACAGGGTGGAACCCTTGCCATGGCAGTTCAAACATGCGGAACTCTGGTCGCTGCCCTGGAGCAGGTAAGCGCCGACATTGGCGTTCATCTGAACACCGGCGTTGGAGTTATGCATGGTATGACAGGACTCACATTTGGCAACACCACCATCATGAAATGCCATGGCGGATCCACTCATTGCCAGAGTTGCGAGGCCGGCTACTGCAAGTGCTGAGATATAAGTCTTTTTCATTTGTACATCCTCCGGGATATTTTCCTTGTTCTCCGGTAGCCCGGCCATCCTGCTGTTCAGGATCCGTTGACTTTGTGTCCCCGCCTTACGACGGGTTTACCTTTTTCGGAGGATGGTTTGCAGCCGGCCTCATGACCGGCAGCCCTTTTTTCAACTTGCTTCCTTAACTTCCAATTTTCCCTAATTTCTTCTTTTCCCTAATTTCTTCTTTTCCCTAATTTCTTCGCGCCCTGATTTTTTCACCTCCTTCTCGCTAGTGATATTTCAGGGAGCGCTCGTGTCCGGGCACCCCCCCTTCCCTTGTCCTGGGTAATGTGCAAACAGCGTGCCAGAGGAGCGCGTATTCATAAAAGTGTCGGAAAAACAAGTTGTTAGATGAAAAAAAAGAGTGGAGCAAGGAAGGCCTGGACCGGGAAAAACCGAATTATGGCCAAATAACCATGGGCATATCACCAAATCCGGGGAAAAGACAAAAAGGGGGAAAGAAAGACTGAAGACTGAGAGCTGAAGACTGAAGGCTGAGAGCTGAATAGCAAAGGCGGGGCGGGAGGTGGCGGGCGGAACAAACGGATCGCTTCGGAAAACAGGCCGTTCCCGGCGGGGTTCTCGAACCGCGCTCCTCTTGCCGCTGCCGGACCGCAACAAGTCCGGGCCGCGCGACGTCAGCAGCGACGGCGTATTGTTATGGTTTAGGAAGAACGGCCGCCCGGCTCCTCCGCGGGGTAAAGCCGGTGGCCCTCACTTGCCGCCCTCCCCCGGCTTGGCGGGCTTCACCGGCTCCCGCGGCTGCACCGGTTTCACCGTGAAACGGAACACCTTGACCCCCTGTTTGCCCAGCTGGGTGACATAGAGCCTGCCGCGCTGGCTCACCGCCAGATTCAGGGGCCCGATCAGACTCTCCGGGTGGCTGCCCCGGTAACCGAATTCGGAAAGAAAATTGAAGTTCCGGTCGAAGACGAGGACCGCGGCTTTCAGGGTGTCGGTGACAAAAATCAAGCCGTCCGGTCCGGCGACAATGCCGCCCACCACATTAAAGCGCCCGGGCGCGCCCCCGGCGCGGCCGAATTCCTCCAGTTCGTGGCCGGGCCGCAAGCGATAGCCGTGGAAATTGGTCGGCACCGTAAAGAGCAGGGCTCCGTCCTGGTCCACGTCAAAGCCCCCCATGCCGACGTTAACCGGAGCGCCGTCCTTTATGGTTAAACCGAGAAGCTTGACCAGGTCGAAATGTTCCAGATACTTGCCCCGCAAATCAAAGACCGCGACCCGCATGTCATCCGTTTCCGCCAGGTAGAGACGGCCCTGGCGCAAGACCATTTGATCCGGCCGGAACCCGCCCGGGGCGGAAGGCAGCTCCGTGAGAGCGAACTCCTCCCGCACATCGCCGCGGTAATCGCAGCGCACGGGAATCGCCTTGCCCCCGCGCTGGGGATAGCAGAGCAGCAGAATATCGCCATCTTCAAGCACCGCGACGCCGCCTATGTTGCCCAGACGTTCATCGGTGTCAAAGCGATAAACCTCAAGGCCCGACTCGTTGAAGATATTCACCGTGTGCTCGGCCGGGTTGAGGACATAGACCTCCTGCCGGGCCTCGTCAATGGTAATGGGCACCCACTCGAAAGGAATGGTGCCGGTGAAGTTTCCCAGATGATGGAGGTAGCTGGCGGTCACGGCCTGGGAGGCTTCGGCTCTGTCCTCCTCGGCCATGGCCGGGAACGGCGGCAGCAAAAGCATGGCCAGGGCCGCCAGCCGCAGACACAACTGGACAACGGTCGCCCCCCTGTTACAAATGACAATAAAAGATTGTATCATGTTGAACCGCTCCTGATTCTTCTGCGCTGTCTGCCGACAGCGGATGCGCGAGTGTGGTTGCTACCGGAAAAGAAAATACAATGTCCGCCTTTTTTTTGCCAGTCCATGATGTTTCCCTGGCGGATGACGGTGAAAATGGAGGAGCCAGGGAGTATCTATAGATACAGTCTTCCCGGCTCTAAGGGAATGCAGGAAAAACGGAACCTCCTCAATTCTGCAACAGCCTAAAGGAAAAGACAATTCTTTTGCCAAAAGGTTCTCGTCAAAAAAATACCGGTTTGTGACGGCATGAAGTTGGAGCGGTCCGGCAAGAGAGGTGAATGCGGTAAAGAGTCCCTCTTTCCAGTTGACAGAGCAGGAGGGCCTCCCTATTATGCAAAACAAGCCGAGAGCTGTTGCCGGGACCAGACACAATTGAGCAACAAAGCACAATAACCGTGGAATCACGTGGAATCAATGGATGAGCAACTGGCCTGATCGTGCCCGGAGATACCTGCTCCTGCTGATGCTGGCGTGGGTCGCCGGACTGACCGGCTGCGCCCTGCAGGAGCAGACAGAACTTTCTCCGCCGCAAATCTCCGCCCCCTCCCCGTTCCCGGCATCCCCGCAAATGATGGGATTATCGTCCATCACCTGGCAGGTCACTGACAGCGGTGGCAAAGACGAACAGTATTCCTTTCTGCTCCGCAAGGACGATGCCCCGGAATCACTCATGCAGACGGGCCCTTCACCCTTTTGGACCTGGCTGCCCAAAGAGCCGGGGAAGTACCAGGTGCGGGTCGATGTCCGGGACGGGGCAGGCCGAACCGCGGAAAGCAGCTGGTCCGACCCCTACCAAGTGGTGCCGCCCCGTATCGCGGTGCTTCCCTTCGTGAACCTCAGCACCGTTACCGCCCCCTTGGAGGAGATGCGCCAAACCTTACAGGGACTCCTGCGCGACCAGGGGAAGGATATCCTGGAGGAAAAAGAACTCCGCACCTTCATGGCCCGGCACCGAATACGCAGCACCTCCGGTCTGACCGAAGATACGGGAGAAAAATTCCTGACGGAAACCGAAGTCACCGGGGTGCTCATCACCCAGCTCACCCAATACGAGGAGGAATTCCCCCCAAAATTCGCCCTGGCCAGCCGGCTGGTGACCACCGGGGCGATGCCGATTGTGGGCTGGGCGGACAGCTTGGTCCTGACCGGCGACGCCAACCGGGGGTTGCTTGATCTCGGCCTGATCCGCGACATTAACCAACTATGCGACACTGGCCTTGCCCGGATTGCCACCTCCCTGAGCCGCTCCTTTGAAGAGCAAAATCCCGGCGGCGAGGGCCGGGATTTCCTGGAACCACGAAGCTTCTACCGCGCCCCCGCCCTGGAACAGGACCGCCCCTTTACCGTGGCCATCCTGCCCTTTGTCAACCAGAGCCAGAACCGTTTTGCCGGCGACCTGATTGGCCTTGATTTCCTTCGCCATCTCAGCGCGGAAAAAAAATTCCGCGTGCTGGATCCCGGCATCCTGGAGGAACAGCTTCTGCGCCACCGGCTCATCATGCCCGAGGGCGCGTCCCTGGACACCGCCCACATACTCTTCAGCTTCCTGGATGTTGACCTGCTCCTTTCCGGCAAGGTTCTGGAATACGAGGAATCTTCGGGAGCAACCGGCGCGCCCCGGGTGCATTTCACCGTCCAGGCTATCCAGCGCGAAGACCATGAGATGGTCTGGTCCTCCATCAGCAGCAGCTACGGCGACGAGGGGGTTTGGTTCTTTGACCTGGGCATGATCAAATCAGCCCGCGAGCTGGCCTCCCGCATGGCCAGGGAAACGGTGCGGCAAATGGTGCAGCCATGAACAGCTGCGGATTCTGACCGATGTTTTCCGATTGCCAAATTCCGGGCGAACTGTTATTATTTTTCTTCTTCTCTTCCCCCTTCCCGAATCTCCGTGACCGGACCGGCAGGCCTTCGCCTTCTTTCCGGGCGAGACCGCTTTGTCCAAAAAAAAATTCCCCACGCCCCGGATGCCGGCCTGAACAGGAACCTCCGCAACCACAGCAACAGATGACTTGGACATAGACGACAGATATTTCATGAGAATAAAAGCGATCATCGGTTTTATTATCCTGACCCTTCTTTTTTTCGGCGGCGGGATCTATATCACCTCGGCCAACAACCGGGCCATCAAAAACCTGGAAAATGTCGTTCGCCTGAACGATGTGGCACACCGCCGGGCCGACCTGCTGAACAAGATCAAGCTGGCCCAAGCCGATCTGCTGCTTATCGACTCCCCCCACGCCACCGACCTCGAAACCGTTATCGCCCGCGGCGAGGCGATTGAAACGGCGGTGAACAACTGTTTCAACTGCCACCACTCCTGGGAGATGCTGCAACATTTTTCCCAGGTCAGAAACACCATGAATACTTACCTGAAAAAGCTGAGCGGGGTCTATGGCGGCACCATGTCCCGCCAGACAAGAATCAGCTCGGAAATACCCGAGGCCTACGAGAGCGGGGAACGGCTGTACGCCGAAGTCTCCAAGCTGTCCGTCCATTCGGCCAGCAAAATCCCCGCCAAGATTGCCCAGGCCAGAGAAGAGATCTCCAGAACCCAGAATCTGATTTTGACCCTGGTGATCTGCGGCCCGTTCGTGACCCTGGTCCTGATTTTTTTCTTCATCAAACGCTTCACCACCTCCATTTCCGTGCTCACCAAGGCAACGGGCAGGATCAGGGAAGGCGATCTGACCCACACCATCACGGAACCGCTCCATGACGAGTTTCAGTATCTGGCCACGGCCTTCAACCAGATGGCCGTCTCCCTGAAAAAGCAGTGCGACCAGGTGACCGCCGCGGAAAACCGCTACAAGATCCTCTTTGAATCAGCGGTGGACGCCATCTTCATCCTGGAAGCGGAAGGAGAACAGGCGGGGGCAATCATCGCGGCCAATCAGGCGGCGGCGGACATGCACGGCTACACGGTCGGCGAACTGGTCCGCCTCAAAATCCAGGATCTCGACACCCCGGAAACCGCGACCAGGGCGCCGGAACGGATACAGCGCCTGCTGGACGGGGAAAAAATCGAAGCCAGGGTGGAGCACCGGAAGAAGGAC
>JAZDIS010000107.1:0-17874 GCA_043804705.1 Pseudomonadota bacterium
AGTGTATCGGTCGTCGTATCGTGGGCGATATCCTCTCGCCGGAAGATAAGCGCCATAATCATGCCGATGCCGATGCCAAAGGCGAGAGAGAGGAAGAAGCGGGCCAAGGCGAGGTCCACGCCAATGACGCCGCCAGTGTAAACCAAGGCCAAAATATTGGCGGCCGGGGCGAAGAAGAGAAAGGCGATGGCCGGTCCCAGCCCAGCACCTTTTTTGTAGATGCCGGCGAAGAGCGGCACGATGGTGCAGGAACAGACCGAGAGTACCGAGGCTGCCAGGATGGCGGCGGGATAGGAAAGGAGCTGGGGCGTATTGCGGCCAAGGAGGCGGGTTACCGTGCCCTTGGGAATGAGTGCCGCCATGCATCCGGCTATGCAGAAGGCTGGGACGAGGCAGAGCAGGACATGGGCGGCGAGATACGCCGCCACATTCCTCAGGCCGCTTTGTGCCAGGTTGAGAGCGAACTCCTGGGCATCCATATTTTGTCTCCCGGTGTGGTGTTGATGGCCAGAATGATTCGGTTTCCGTTCAGACGAACGGCCTGACAAGAAAATAAATCCCAAGTCCGGCGATCAGTACCCCCGCTCCCTTGCGGAACCAGGCGCTGGCCTGGCCGAAGGAAGAGCTGGCCAGCAGCCTTTTCACCGTGGCGGTTGAACTACCGGCCACGGCAATGGGCAGACAGTGGCCGATGGCAAAAAGGAGGATGAACAAGACCCCGGTCAGCACCTGCTGTTGCACCGTGATGATCGCCAGGATGGGAGCGATAAAGCCGAAGGTGCAGGAGCCGGAAAGAACGCCGTAGGCCAGCCCCAGGACAAAGGCGCCCCACGCCCCCCGTACCTTTAATTTTGCCATGAGCCCGCTTGGCACGGAGCACTTGGCAATGCCCAGCATGTCACCGGCCACCCAGAGCAGGATCAACCCCACGGCCATGGTCCAGTACGGCCCCACATCGCCCAGCATTCTGCCGAGCAGGGCGCAGATCACCCCCACCAGAACGATGGCCAGAAAAAGGCCGGTGCTGAACAGCACCGCGTAGTGCACGGCCTGCCTGCCCTTGACCAGTTGTTCCTGTCCGCCCACATAGGCCACCACCAGAGGGATGGAGGCCAGGTGGCAGGGGCTGAGCAAGACGCTGATCATGCCCCAGAGAAAACAGCCCAGGGCGGCCAGGGCGAGGCCCGCACCCATCCATTCATTGACCAGGAGAAAAAGGGCATCCATTACTTGCCGCTTCCGGCGGCGGGTTGGGCAACGCCCATCTGGGCAAGCTGGGCCACAATGGTCTTCTTATCCATGAAGCCGCTGTGGCGGTAGACCTCATTGCCGCTGCGGTCGAAAAAAATCTGGGTGGGGATCATGCTAACCTTGAATTTATTGCCCTCGTCCGGATTCTGCCAGACATCGATAAAGATGATTGCCGCCTTGCCACGGTACTCTGCCGCAAGCTCTTCGAGGATGGGAGCCATCATCTTGCAGGGTATGCAGGTCTTGGCCCCCAGATCAACCATGGTCACCATGTTTTTTGCCGGCACCACCACGGACGGGCTTGCCGCCATGCCGTCAGAGGTGTGCAGGACAACCAGAATGGCCAGCAGCAACGCGAATCGTATAATTGTTTTCATGCGTTCTCCCCTTGTTATTGTTATGGAGGCACTTACCAAAGCCGGTGCAATCACATGGCAAACTGAAAACGGCCCAGATAGGCGGTGAGCTGTTCCCTCGCTTCAGGCGACAGGGCTGGGCAATGTTCCGCCCCCTTGCCGCCCTCGGCAGCCATGGCGGCAAAGACAATACAGGTCGGCTGGCCGCATTGTTGGCAATTGGTCTTGGGCAGCAGGCGCAGAATCTCGATGACCTGCGGCCGTGGGGCAGCCTGGAAACTGGGGGTGATTTCAGCCCTTTTCTCCCAGGTGGCATTGATTTCCCCTTGCAGCCACAGGAGGATCTTCTCCGCCTCCTCGGCGTCCTGTAAGGCATTGATGGCGATGTGACCGGCATGGACGGAGATCAGCTTGCCCTGGCTGCGGAAGGTTGCCGACGGAGGTTCCTTTACATAGGTGTAGCCGCCGAGCACGGCATTGAGATAGGGGATGACCTCGCCGATATTTTGCTCCAGCCGGGCAATGCAGTGCACAGTCCGGGCCTCGGGACGACAGGCGGCCCGGGTTATTTCCTTTGTCCATCCCTTCAGCAGCATGGTATCCTCCCATTCATCCGCATCTTCTCCAACTCCACGCCCTGCTCATTGAAGAGCCGGAATAAAAAGTACCGGCTGTGCGGCATGCCGGGCGACATGGTGCGCCACGCTGCCCAGCAGGATTTCCCGGGTGAGGCTCTTGCCCTGGGTTCCCATCAGGATCAGGGAACAGCCCCCGGTCGTGGCCCTCTTTACAATTTCATCCCCCGGGCTTCCTTGGACGAGGTCGATGCGCACTTCCGGCGCTCCTAACCCTTGCAGCCAGCCTTGCAGCCGTTGCAGGCGGAGCCCGTCAAGATTTTGCAGCGCCTTGAGGCGATGACTAAGATGCGGCATCGGGCGGGACCGGTCCTGGACATGCAGCAGGGTTGCCGGGCAGTTTGTGGCGCGGATCACGGTTTCAAGATAGGCAAAAGCGACCTCCGCCGTGTCGGAAAAATCGGTGGGATAGAGGATATGGGAGAAAAGGTCCGGCAGTTCCCGCCCAGCTTCCATGGCCGGCAACGTACCGGGGATGAGGAGCAGCGGCCGTCTGGTGATATGCAGCAGCTTGGCGGACACGTTGCCCAGCGGGCTGGTGACCAGCATCATGGATTCGATCAGCCCCCAGCCATGCGCGCCGATGATAATGACGGATACGTCCTTTTTTTCGGCAATGTCATTGAGGGCGCGAGCCGGAATCCCGGCCTGCATTTCAATGGAGGTCTTGAACCCCGCCTCCTCGAGAATTTGTTTCTGCCGCTCCAGCTCCGGACGTGCCTGGCTGATCAGCATTTCGTCAAGCCCGGGGGGAGCGTCCACGAGAACATGAGCCAGGACAACCTCCTCCGCCCCCAGTTTTTTCAGGGAAACGGCATAAGAGATGAGGTTGTGGTCCGGGGGATAAGGATCGACGCAAACCAGAATTTTTTTGAACATTTCATCCCTCCTTGTGGTGATGCGTATTGGCCGGGCCGCGCCTGCTTTTCTCTGGTCCGTCTCATTGCTTGAGCCAACCCAGGGCCTCGTTTTTGGAGGGCACCTTGCCGACGCATTTGATCTGGCCGTCGATGACCACCGCCGGGGTGGAAAAAACACCGTGCTTGGCGATTTGCTGAAAATCGCTGATCTTTTCGATGGTGGCTGCAACCCCCGCTTCTTCGACTGCGGCCCGCATGATTTTTTCAGCATCCGCGCACTTCGCGCATCCCGGCCCAAGTACCTTGATTTCCATTAGTGACCTCCGTATCAGATGATAATGTTGAAAAGATAGCCGACCAGCATGATGCCGCCCCCCACCACGCAGATGAACACCGCGATAAGGCGCGGCTTGAGTACCTTCCGGAGAATGACCATCTCCGGCAATGACAGGGCGATGACGCTCATCATAAAGGCGAGCACCGTGCCCAGAGCCGCGCCCTTGCCGAGCAGAGCCTCCACCACCGGCACGATGCCGGCGGCATTTGAATACATGGGGATGCCGACCAGCACCGCCACGGGCACCGACCACCAAGCGTCCTTGCCCATGATCGAGGCCATGAAGCCTTCGGGCACATAGCCGTGGATTCCGGCGCCCACCGCGATCCCCAGAATCACATAGATCCAGACCTTGCCTACGATGTCCCGCACCGCTGTCTTGCCGCGCTCCAACCGCTCGGCCCAAGTCAGTTTCTCCTCCGGAATTCCCGAGGCGGCGGCATGCATCTCCCGTACCCAGTCTTCAATATGGCGTTCCATTTTAAGGCGGCCGATGGTCCAACCGGCGGCAATGGCGATCAGAAGGCCGGTCCCCAGATAGAGCGCCGCCACCTTCCAGCCCAGAAGCCCATAGAGCAGCACCAGGGCGATTTCGTTGACCATGGGGGCGGAGATCAGAAAGGAGAAGGTCACGCCCAGGGGGACGCCTGCGGTGACAAAGCCGATGAACAGCGGCACGGCCGAGCAGGAGCAGAAGGGGGTGACGATGCCCAACAAGGCGGCGAGCACATTGCCCACGGATTCGCGCTTGCCGGCCAGGATTTTCCGGGTGCGCTCCGGGGTGAAGAAGGAACGCAGCACCCCGGCCCCGTAAACAATCAGGGTGAGCAGCATCAGCACCTTGGGGGTGTCGTAGAGAAAGAAGAGCACCGCCTCGCCCAGGCGGCTGCCAGGTTCCAGGCCGAGCAGGGAAAAGGTAAGGTGTTCGGCGACACTGTGCAGCTGCCCATACAGGGCGAACCAGAGGCCAAGCCCGGCAAGGGCAGCCAGCAGATAAGCCGCAAGCGGCGGCGCGGGCTGCGGGTTTGCGGTTGGGTTGGGCATATTGTCGGGCGGCATGGTGCGTTTCCTTATTGCCGGAAGATTACTCCGGTGTTCCTTGTTCATCAGGCAACTGCGGAAATTGCCGTGAGGTTTTCCAGCTCAAGCAGCAATTTTTTTGAGGTCAGCAACACTGGGCGACCTTGCATATCGCCTCCCGGATAAATTCCCGGGGAATGGCTTCATATACCTGGCCGTGTCTGATTATTGTCCGGCAGGACTCTTCCTTGCCGGTGAGTTCGCCGCAGGAGCAGCAACTGCTTTCCGCGGCTGTCGTCTGGGAAAGGACGGTTTCCAGAGGGACACCGTTGATGAGCACGAGGTTTGATTGGTCGATTTCCGCCTCGGTCACCTTGGTTTCCGTAAAAAGGATCTCGACGCCCTTGGCTTTGCATTCCTTCTGCAACTGTTGGATCAGTTCCGCGATTCCCTGTCCGGTCTGGGCGCAACGATCACAGGTTTTCCCCTCTTTATCCAGATGCCGCCATTCAACCATGACTGTTTTCATTTTTTTTCTCCGTAAAAGGGATTCATTGCTTCCTGGGTGAAATGGGTTCACGGTTTGCAGGAAACATGGCAGACCCCGGTGAGGGTTTCCCTGGTAAAGGGGAAGTATTTTTTTCGGAACCAGAGGGCCACATTGACCAAGCCGATGAGCACCGGCACCTCCACCAGCGGCCCGATCACCGCGGCAAAGGCGACGCCGGAGTTGATCCCGAACACGGCGATGGCCACGGCAATGGCCAGCTCGAAGTTGTTGGAGGCGGCGGTGAAGGAGAGGGTGGCGGACTGCTCGTAGGTGGCCCCCACCTTCAGGGACATGAAAAAGGAAACCAGAAACATGACCAGAAAGTAGATGGTGAGCGGGATGGCGATACGGATCACGTCAAAGGGCAGCTGCACGATGTATTCGCCCTTGAGGGAAAACATCACCATGATGGTGAAGAGCAGGAAGACCAGGGTAAAGGGGCTGATCCTCGGGATCAGTTTTTCCTGGTACCAGGCCTCGCCCTTGAGTTTTACCCCGATAAAGCGGGTCAGCATCCCGGCGATGAAAGGGATGCCGAGATAGATGAAGACCGACTCGGCGATCTGTGCCATGGAGATATCCACCACCGCGCCGGTCAGCCCCAGCCAGCCCGGCAGCACCGAGATGAAAAACCAGGCGTAGACCGAGAAGAACAGCACCTGGAAAATGGAGTTGAAGGCCACCAGCCCGGCGCAGTACTCGGTGTCGCCGCCGGCCAGATCGTTCCAGACAATGACCATGGCGATGCAGCGGGCCAGGCCGATGAGGATGAGCCCCACCATGTATTCGTGGTGGCCGGAAAGAAAGGTGATGGCCAGGAGAAACATGAGGAGCGGGCCGACAAGCCAGTTCTGCACCAGGGAAAGGGCCAGCACCCTGAAATTGCGGAAGACCTCGTGCAGCTTTTCGTAGCGCACCTTGGCCAGGGGCGGGTACATCATGAGAATCAGGCCGATGGCGATGGGGATGTTGGTGGCGCCGGCCTGAAAGGAGTTGATGATCTCGGTGACCGGCGGGTAGAGCCAGCCCGTCATTACCCCGATGAACATGGCCAGGAAGATCCAGAGGGTGAGGTACTGGTCGAGGAAACTTAATTTTTTCCCGGTGCTTGGCATGGTGCTCCTCCTGTATCTGTATCAGTCTCCGGTGTTTGGGCTGGGGGTGATTGTTTCTTGTTATCCGCATAGGCGGATGAAAACGGCAAAAAAATCAAGCGCATTTTTTCTTGGTGCGCTGGAAATCTCCCAGGGTTTTATAATCCTGCTGGGTGTCCGGCAATTCGGTCAATCTTTTGCCGAGCAGCTCAACCAGTTCTTTGCCAAGCGGGGTCGGCATCTCGGCCAGCCGGTAGTACATCCAGACTCCGCCCCGCCTGCCTTTTACCCAGCCCGTGTTGCGCAGATAGGCAAGGTGGCGCGAGATCGTGGATTGCGGCAGCTGGAGCACGGCCATCAGGTCGCAAACACAGAGTTCGCCGCCCAGAAGCAGGGCCAGAATCCGCAAGCGGGGCTCCTCGGACAGGGCTTTGAAAAATTGTGCTGTTGTTTGCATGGGCCTCCTGGTTCGCGTTCGCTCAGGGTATCTTTCCATGAAAAAAAAATCGATTCCGGAATGATTGTATCCGCATGGGCGGATGAATGCAAGACCGTTGCCGCTGCGGCTTCGAAATCCTCGCTCTATTTCCCGCATATACTTTTCACGGTTTCTGGAATACAATAGCCCTGCGAGACTGTTCAGGACAAACCCCACGAGGCAGGCGGCAGGATACGATTATGGCAACTTTTTTCCACCTGAATCCGATTCTCCAGGCCCTGCTGGCCACCCTCTTTACCTGGGGCGTTACCGCCGCAGGCGCGGCCCTGGTTTTTGTGAGCAGGAGTGTGAACCAGAAGGTTATGGATTCCATGCTCGGCTTTGCCGCGGGCGTGATGATCGCCGCGAGTTTCTGGTCGCTGCTCGCCCCCGGCATCGCGATGGCCGGGCAGATGGGCTTTGTTCCCTGGCGCACCGCTGCCCTGGGTTTTCTGGCAGGCGGGGTGTTCATGCGGCTCATCGATCGTTTCCTGCCCCATCTTCATCCCGGCCTGGACATCAGCAAGAGCGAGGGGGTCAAGACCTCCTGGCAGCGCAGCACCCTGCTGGTGCTGGCCATTACCCTGCACAACATCCCCGAGGGTCTGGCGGTGGGCGTGGCCTTTGGCGCGGTGGCCGCCAATATCCCCTCGGCCACCATGGGCGGCGCCATTGCCCTGGCCATCGGCATCGGCTTGCAGAATTTTCCCGAGGGCGCGGCGGTGTCCATGCCCTTGCGCCGCGAGGGTATGAGCCGGACGAAGAGTTTTATGCTGGGGCAGTCCTCCGGCCTGGTGGAGCCGGTGGCCGGGGTGCTGGGCGCCTGTTTTGTTCTCAGCATGCAGAGTGTTCTCCCCTATGCCCTCTGTTTTGCCGCCGGAGCCATGATTTTTGTGGTGGTGGAAGAGTTGATCCCGGAGTCGCAGCAGAATCCCAAGCATATTGATCTCGTCACCATGGCGACCCTGGTTGGTTTTGCGGTGATGATGGTTCTTGACGTGGCTTTGAGCTGATAACTGTGCCGCAGCACCGCATCTGCTTCGCAGTCTCGCTGCGCTCGCTTAGCTGTCATCGGCCTGCTTATGTGCAGCAGCACACTTCGCAGACCTCTTTCGCGCATCTGCGGCACTGCGGCACAGTTATCGTTTCGGGATCATTATTAGTTTCCGGCTTTGAGCTGAATAGTTAAAAAAATGAAGGACGAGACTGAAATATCATGAACCGCACGGTCGCGCCCCACGCGCATTCAGCCTTTCACCGTCTGACCCCGGACATGGTCCTCGGTCTGGTGGAAAAGGCCCTGGATATTCGCTGCACCAATCTCTGCCGGCCCCTGGCCAGCTACATCAACCGGGTCTACGAACTGGAAGGCGAGGACGGCACGGGGCTGGTGGTGAAGTTCTACCGGCCTGGGCGCTGGAGCCGGGCTGCGCTCCAGGACGAGCACGAGTTTCTCCTCGAGCTTGCCAGCCGGGAGATTCCGGTCATCGCCCCTCTTGTTTTGCAGGGGAACGGCAGCCTGGGCGAGCATGAGGGGATGTATTTCACCGTGTTTCCCAAATGCGGCGGTCGCAGTTCGGATGAATACACCGAAGAGCAGTGGCTGGAAATCGGCCGGCTGCTCGGCCGCACCCATGCCGTGGGCGCCGGCCGGGTTCCGGAGGGGCGGATCACCATGGCTCCGGACAAGTCAACCCGGCAACAGGCAGACTATCTCCTGGCCGGGAAATTCCTGCCTGCGGATCTGGTCCCGGAATTCGCCGGGCTGACCGAGGAGCTGATCGCCGAAATCAGCCCGCTCTTTGCCGGCACCGAGATGATCCGCATCCACGGCGATTGCCATTTCTCCAACCTCATCTACCGGCCCGGCGAATCCTTCTATCTCATCGATTTCGACGATATGGCCCTGGGGCCGCCGGTGCAGGATTTCTGGATGCTGCTGCCCGGCTACCGGGAAGAGACCTTTGCCGAGATCGACCTCTTTCTCGAAGGCTACGAAACCTTCCGGGATTTCGACCGGCGGAGCCTGCGGCTGATCGAACCGCTCCGGGCCATGCGTTTTATCCACTACATGGCCTGGTGCGGGTATCAGGTGGCCGAGGAGGGGTTGAGCCGGGTGGCGCCGGATTTCGGGACCCGCGAGTATTGGCAGCGGGAGATTCGTGATCTTGCCGAACAACTGGAGCGGATCAGGACAGCGATTGAACCCGAGGGGAACAGGCTTTGAGGCTCGCTCTGGTTTGGCCGGGGAGCGGGACGGATTGACGGGAAATCGATTTGTGTCCTCATAGCGGTTTCAGGCCGTTACCGCACAACAAAACCACCGGGTTCTTACCCGGAAATCCCGCCGGAGACGCCCCATGGAAAAAAGACCACAGCCCCGTCAGTCCCGGACTTTTTTGATAACCGCTCTGGTCATGCTGGCCTTCGCCGCCGCAGGCTGCATGATTCCGCAGGTGACCTTCCAGCGGGACGCCGGGGTGAACGCGGCCTTCGAGGGGGCCGTGGTGCTGCCGGACTACGACTACTACTATTCCGGACCCGAGGCGCAACCGCTGGCCATTATCGGCATCCGGCATGGCTATCGATTCGAGCAGGGATTCTGGAAACCGGTGGCGCTCACCGAGGGACAGCTCAGGGAATGGGTGTGGATGATCGACACCGCAACCCGCTCGACCCGTGTCAGCTATTACGGAGCCAAGATTCTCGCGCCGGACGGCACCGAAATAGGCATCTGGTATTCATTTCTGGATTGGGGGGTAGCCGAGGTAGCCCCGGACGGTCTGGTGATCCTGTACACCCCGGACAATACCAGCTTCGATCGGGCGCGGTTTGGCGAGAGACGCCCCTGAATCGGTGCTTCGGCATCATGGCTTTTCAAGCAGAGCCGCATGGCTCAAGGATATTATCGGCGAACCGATGCGTTTGAAGCCTGCTTTTTGGGCGATGGCCAGGTTTTTTTGGAATTCACCACCGGTGACATGGAGCTTGGGCTCAGCCAGGAGGAGCCTGCCTGATTTTTTCAGGATCGCCTGGACCTGCGTGAGAAAGCGTTCTTCATCCGGGGTTTCGTGCGCCATCCAGAACGCCAGGGCGAAATCAACCTCGTCGTGGCTGCCGATGTTGTTCTCCTCGCATAGCAAGGGGGTGATGCGCTCGGCAACCCCCGCTTTCCTGGCCCGCTGCATCAGGGTGTCCAGCATCTGTTGTTGCAGATCAACGGAGATTATTTTTCCGGTGTCGCCAACCAGTTTTGCCATGCCGATGGAGAAGTAGCCCATGCCGCAGCCGAGGTCGATGGCTGTCATCCCTTTCCTTAGATAGGGGGCAAACATCTCCTCCGGCCGGTGGAAGATCCGCCGCAGCGGATTGTCAAAGGTATAGGCCAGCCACCAGGGGCAGACGTGTTTTGCCATCGTTGGGTTTCCCTGCTTGCTTCGCGGCGCTATTCGTAGTGGGGCCACATTCTCAGCACTGTAACAGCATTATGATCTTCTAAAACTTGATAAACCAACATGAGAACCTAATGTTCGAATGAAGGGCTAAGGCACGCTGTGTGTCGCAGCTTCAAGGGGTCTTTTTCTTGAGAATCTTGACGCCCACCTTGACGTAGTCATTCATAGGTGCCCCTTTAGGCCACTTCTCGTCGTTCTCTGGCAACTCACCCTGGACTGTGTCGACTTCTACGTAGTGGGCCAACTCAATCTCGATTGCGTTGGCAGTGTTGTAGCCTTCGCTGGGGCGACAAAACGTTACGTTGTCCTTCTTTTTTGATACAAGCTGAGCTTTTACTCGCATGTTTTTTTTCCTTTCTATCAGATAGAGATCACTTCTTGAGCAAGAGTGCAGCAGAATGCCGATAGCGTGCGCTCTGCATTCGTTGCGCGCCCTAACAATATTATTATCGCGCTAGCCCGAGTTGAAATTTCCACTTGATTTCTAGGCGGCAAATGGACCTTAATTCCCGCTAAAAATAGCCGGAGTAGTATCTGTCTACCTGACAACATGGAGCAAGACAAGAAATTTATTCTTTTGGCCGCCTGGTTAGGGAGGGGGGAAACAGGGGCACTGCCCGGAACTCCGGTTCGTTTCCCTCCAGGCAGGAGAAAAAACGGTTTGCCGGACGCGGCCGGATTGGCTCAGGGTGCGGGTGAGATATTGGCTGGAGGCGTGGGGGGGCAGGCCGATGCCGCGCGCCAGGTAGTTTCCGTATCGAAAAAGACCGTGGCGCGGCAAGCCTGGGGACGATGAGGCGAGCGATTCTCGGCAGGAGAGAACGGTATCGCAGCGCGCAGGGCAGAGCAATGCATTCTCGGCGTATTGTGTCTGAACCCCCAGAAAGGGGGGGCGGCTACCCCTTTCTGATATAAAAGGTGAAAACCCCGCCGCCGTCTTCCTTGTTGCCCAAAAACTCATGGCCGGAGCGCGTGCACCAGTTGGGCAGGTCATTCTTGGAGCCTGGATCGGTGCCGAAAACCTCCAGAATCTGGCCGGAAGCGATGGCTTCAATGGCTTTTTTGGTCTTGAGCAGCGGCATCGGGCAACTCATGCCTTTTACATCAAGGGTCCGGTCCGGTTTAACGATTGAGAGATCCATGTGTTCCTCCTCTGATTATTGTATAAAATCTTTTGTTGGCCCAGGGGCCAACCATGCGGCGGCAGGTCTTCAATTATGCCGCCGCATGGTACATGACGAACTATTTGTGCAGGTCGTGGGCTATGCCATGGCATTGGCTGCACTGCGGAAAAGCCTGGTGCATGGCCACCGCGTGCGGTTTTGGGCCATGGCACAGCTGACACTGCGGGATCATCTTATGTTTCTCCTGATGACAGGTGGCGCATTCCAGTTTGGCATGCTTGGCCGAGCTGTTTTTCAGCTTTTGATAGGCCTCTGGATGGCATCCCGCGCAATTACTGGAGGCTATATCACTCGGATAGGTGACATTCTTCGGCATGTGGGCCTTGTGGCAGGTAAGGCAATCCTTCTGCACCTGCCCGTTGGCATGGGGCGAGTGACAGTTGGTGCACTCGGGAATAAGGCCGTGCCGTTCGCGGTGGCAGGTGGAACAGGCCACGGTGGTGTGCTTGCTGACGTACTCCTGCAACTGGCTCATCTGTTTGCTATGGCAAGTCAGGCATGGATCGGTAATTCCGGAGGGAACCGTGACCACCAGCGGAGTGTGGGGGTTGTTGTGGCAGCCGGTACATCCCTGTAATTTGAAATGGGGGGTGTCGGCATGGCAGTTACTGCATTTCGGGATGATATCCTTGGATCTTGGCGGATGGCCGACATGGCAGTCCACGCAGCTCACTTTTTCTTTATGCGCTCTCCCTGCCTTGGCAATATCCGCAGGCGCCTTATCATGACATTTTATGCAATCTCCGGGCAGGAGTTCAACCGCCTTCGGATTGGCCTGCACCCATGCCGCCGTGGTCAGCAACAGGCCCCCGGCAATTATCCCCACCAAGCATCGTCTACCGTTTTCTGATCGCCTCATTACCTGTGTGCACCCTTTTGAAGATTTTCAGTTTATTTGTTCCTGCATCTGGAAACAATACCGCAACGTTATCTCAGGGGTTTAACAACAGCAATTCCCATGCCATGGCAATCGCCGTGGGCCTGGTTCTTGCAAGACCACGCCAACTCAGGCTGTTAGTGGTAAGAATCTGGCCGCAACCCCTTGGGGGGGGACTTCAGACCATCAAAAAATGACTGATTTAGCCAGAAACTGTTGACCAGATAGGAACTGTTGACCAGATATAAACGGAGGGACTGCGATAGGTACGGGGCAGGGGGAAAAGCAGGGAGAGCCATGATATGTAAGGCAAGGGGATACGGAGATTTCCCCTCGACCTCCCCGGAGACAGGAGGTTGACCGGAGCAGGGAACCCCGGCCCGATTCTCCGGAATCATGTTTTTGGCCAGGGATGGCGCAATGGCCTCAGCCTGAATGGCTAGAATTTCGTTATTTGAAAAGGAATTCCATAATGGATGTTGGTGCAACTCGACGCCACATCCGCCCTGGGGTACAAGGTCATCATCCCGGTGTTTTCCGAAATAAACTGCACGACATAGTAGTCCGGACAAGCGTTGGGCGTGCTGTCGAACAACAGCTCAAGCCGGGACGATGGGCCATAGTAAGCGATATAGTAAGGACTTCCGGGATTCAGGCCGAATTCAATCAGGCCATAATTGCCATCGCTCATCTGGGTGATCATGAAATATCCGGTCTCCTGACCGCTGGTTCCGATCCAGACCCCGTCATTGGCCGCCAAGGCCGGCGAAGGAACGAGAAAACAAGTCAAGAAGGCAACAACGCAGAGGAATTGCAGTTGACGATACATGGCTCTCTCCTGGAAAGGTTGAAAGGGATACAAAGTAGTGCTGAAAATTATTGCATAATATCAATGTGTTCGGCATGCGGTCAAAGGGAGGAGATGAGGGGCAGGCCCTGGATGTGTGTCTGGCGTCCGCATGCTGCACTACTGTCTGACAGGATATGGAATATCAAAGGAAAAGTAAATCGGTATCTATGCCAACAAACTCTGAAACGCGGTCGGCAAGGGAGCGGAAAATTCCAGCGTCCTCCCGCTTGCCGGGTGGGTGAACCGCAGACCGGCGGCGTGCAGGGCCTGGCGGGGGATCCGGAGGCGGGCGTGGTCGGTTCCGCTCAGGCGGTCTTCCTGGAAACGGAGGAAAAGCTGCTCGTCCACCCCGTAGAGCTTGTCGCCCGCCACCGGAAAGCCCAAGTGCAACAGGGTGGCCCGGATCTGGTGGCAGCGGCCGGTGTGCGGCCTTGCTTCCAGCAGGCTCAAGCTGGTGTCGCCTGCCCCGGAGATCCGCCGGAAGGAGGTGCCGGACTCCACCGCGCCGGGAGGCGCATCGGTTGGTGCCGCATAGAACCGCATCTTCTTGCGGATCGCGCTGTCCGGGTCCGGCCCCAGCCAGCCATCAGCCTCCACAGGGATGGGCGTATCCGGGAAATCCCCTTCCACCACCACCAGATAGACCTTCTCCACCTGTCGCCGGGCAAACTGTTCCTGGCAAAGGCGGGCCGCAGCCTTGTTCTTGGCCACCAGCACGAGGCCGGAGGTTTCCCGGTCCAGCCGGTTGACGAGCCGTGGCTCGGCAAGGGTGTGGTTTTCCTTGAGCAGAGCCCAGAGGGTGTGGGCGAAGAAGCGGCCGCCGGGATGGCAGGGGAGGGGGGCGGGTTTGTCGATCACCAGCAGGTCGGCATCCTCGTGGAGCATGGTGTAATTGGTGTCAACCTGGGGTTCCGCCAGGGCGGGCATCAGGTAGACGAGGCGGTCGCCGGGAGCCAGGATGGCATCACCCTGCGCTGCGGCATTGTTCAGCAGAAAACGGTCCGCCGCCAGCTCCGCCAACCATTCCTCCCGGCTCCGGTAGGTGAAGCGCCGGCTTACGAAATCCAGGAGCTGCCGGCCTGCCTGGTGGGGCTGGATGAGCACCGAGTTTTTTCTTTGCATCATTGCCCGGCCATCAGCGGGAAGGCCAGCCGCCGCCCAGGGCCTTGAACAGGGCGACCAGATTGGTGGAAACGGTGCGGCTGGATTGGGCCAGGGCGTCCTCGGAGGCAAGGAGGGAGCGCTGGGCATCGAGCACGGCGAGAAAATCGTTTTCGCCCGCGGTATAGAGGGAGGTGGCCAGCTCCACCGCGGTGCGGTTGGCCGCCACGGCCTGGGACATGGCCTGGCGGTGTTCCTCCTCCTTGGTCGAGTCGATCAGGGCGTTTTCCACCTCCCGCAGGGCATTGAGCACCGTCTGTTCGTAGGCCAGAAGCTCCTCTTCCTGGAGGGCTGTATTCAGTTCGAGATTGGCGCGGGTGCGGCCCATGTCAAAGAGCGGCCAGTTGAGAGAGGGGCCGAGGGACCAGGCGGTGCCGGCCCGATTGAGGGTAGAGGTGAAGGTGGTGTTCTGAAGGCCCAAGGCGCCTGAGATGGTGAATTTGGGAAAGAGATCGGCCTTGGCCACCCCGATCCGGGCGGTGGCGGCATGGATCTTCGCTTCCGCCCGGCGGATGTCCGGTCTCCTGAGGAGCAGCTCCGAAGGCAATCCCGGGGGCACCGTGGCCGGCGTCCCTGGCAGGGCCGCGGCAGGAGTCAGTTCGGCCAGCAGGGTGGCGGGCTCTCCGCCCAGCAGCAGGCTGAGGCTGTAGATCGTTTGCCGAATCTGCGCCTCAAAGAGCGGAATTTGCCCGGCGGTGGTGGCGGCCAGCGCCTCCGCCCGCACCACATCGAGTTTGCTGGCAAATCCTGCGCTGAAACGCTGGCGGGTCAATTCGGCCGTGTGCGCCTGGGCCTGGAGATTTTCGCGGGCGATGGCGAGCCGTTGCTGGAGGGAGCGCAGATTGAGGTAGTTGCCTGCCACCTCGGCGCTCAGGCTCACCAGCAGATCGCTCCGGCTTTCCACGGCCGCGTCAAGGTCCGCGCCTGCCGCCTCGACCCCGCGCCTGATTCCGCCGAAGAGATCAATCTCCCAGCCGGCATCAAACCCCATTTTGTATAGGTTGCCGGTCACCGCCTCGCCGCTGTCCCCGGACGACGGGGTCCGGCTGCGCCGGTAAGAGGCGGTGGTATCCACGGCCGGGCCGAGGTCCGCCCCGGCGATGCCCATGGCGGCGCGGGCCTGGCGGATGCGGCTTTCAGCCATGCGCAGATCGAGATTGGCTCGCATGCCCCGCTCCACCAGGGAAGTGAGCTGGGGATCGTTGAAGGCCGTCCACCACTGGGCCAGGTTCTGTTCCGCAATGGGCGCGGTCTCGGGAGCGGTTGGCGTCTGTCCCAGCCACTGGGCGGAAACCTTGGCCTCCGGGCGCTCAAAATCAGGGCCAATCATGCAGCTGGTGACAAGGGGCAGGCAGAGGCAGAGGGCCAGGCTGGTTCGGTATGGTGTCGGGATCATGGGTTACTCCTTGAAAATATGGGCCGGGAGATTGGCCAGGTTATTTTTATTCAGTAACTACCCAGCTCGGAGCAGGGAAATAAGGATAAACCCCGAACTGTAACTGTTCAGCAGTGCCGTAGCTGCTAGGCAGAAGCCTGCGATGTGTGCTGGTGCACATGAGCAGGCTGATAACAGCTAAGCGAGCACCGCGAGACTGCGACGCAGATGCGGTGCTGCTAAACAGTTACTCATAACGTAAGGCCTCGATTGGATCGAGCCGCGAGGCCTTCCAGGCCGGGTAAAATCCGAAGATGATCCCCACCCCGGCCGAAACCAGCACCGCTGCGGCGATGGCTGCCGGTGAGGTCTCCACCGGCCACTTGAGCAGGAACCGGACCAGCATGGAGCCGCCATGGCCGAGGACGATGCCCATGGCCCCGCCGGTGAGGCAGAGCACCACCGCCTCCACCAGAAACTGGCGGAGGATGTCGCTCCCCTTGGCGCCCACCGCCATGCGCAGCCCGATCTCCCGGGTGCGCTCGGTAACGGAAACGAGCATGATGTTCATGATTCCCACCCCGCCTACGACCAGCGAGATCATGGCCACGGCCAGGAGCAGGTTGGTCATCAGCTTGGTGGTGGTGGAAAGGGTTTTGGTGAGCTCGGCCATGTCGCGGATGTTGAAGTCGTCCGGTTCTTCACCCCGGAGACGGTGCCGTTCCCGGAGTACTGCGGTCGCCTGCTCGATGGCCAGGGCTATCTCCCCGGAACTCATGGCTGCGGCCATGATCTGGTCGATATTGGCGAAGCGCACCGGCATGGGATTGTTGGCCTGCTGCACGGCGGACTGTGCGGGGTAGAGGCTGCGCTGGGCCGTGGGGTAGAGGTTGCTCAGGGTGTTCACCGAATCGGTGGCAACTGCGGCGCTCTGGTTGGTGGTGGAGACGCTCGCGCCGGTGACCCGGTATTTGATGGTGGTCCAGGGGGCGAGGATGACATCGTCCTGATCGAAGCCCATCATGTTGGCGCCCTTGGCGGAGAGGACCCCGATCACCTTGAAGGAGATGTTCTTGAGCCGGATATCCTTGCCCACCGGCGATTCGCCGTCGAAGAGCTCCCGGACCAGGGTCTGGCCCAGAATGCAGACCCGGTTGCCGTTGAGCACGTCCCGTTCAGTGAAGGGCTCGCCCTCGGCCAGGATGGACCAGTCCTGCACCTCAAGATATGCCGGGGTGGTGCCGTAGATGGCGTTGGGCACCCAGTTGCGGTTGCCGTAAACCACCTGGGCCCGGGCGCGGACCATGGGCGTGGCGTTGCGGATGGCCGGGCAGTCCCGCAGGATGGCCTGGCAGTCCTCCGGGGTCAGGGTGGTAGTGGTGCCCGCCCCGTGGGAAATTCCGCCGCTGGAAGCGGTGCCGGGCCGGATCAGCAAAACATTGGCCCCCATGCTGGCGATGGATTTCTTGAGGGCGCCCGAGGCGCCGGCGCCGATCTCCATCATGGCGATGACCGCGCCCACCCCGATGACGATCCCCAGGGTGGTGAGCATGGCCCGCATGGGATTGCGGCGCAAGGCCCGGAAGGCGGTGCGGGCGGTGGCGTAGACCCTCATGGCGCGTCTCCCGGGGTTTCAGGGGCCGGGGCGGCAACGGGCGCGTCGCCTTGGATCACCCCGTCGTCCATGCGGATTACCCGTCTGGCGTGTCCGGCCACCTTGGGGTCGTGGGTCACCATGATGATGGTGATGCCGTCCTCGGAGTTGAGCCGCTCGAACATCTGGAGCACCTCTTCGCTGGTCCGGGAATCCAGGTTGCCGGTGGGCTCGTCGGCAAAGAGCACCGGCGGATGGTTGATCAGGGCCCGGGCGATGGCCACCCGCTGCTGCTGGCCGCCGGAGAGCTGGGAGGGATGATGGCCCAGCCGGTCGGCCAGCCCCACCCGGCAAAGCATCTCGGCGGCCCGCTCCCTGGCCTCGCCTTCGCTGAGGTTCTCGGCGGTGTAGGCGAGCGGCATGGCCACGTTCTCGATGGCGCTGGTTCTGGCCAGCAGGTTGAAGCTCTGGAAGACAAAGCCCAGCTTGCGGTTGCGGAGCAGGGCCCGCTCGTCGGCGGAAAGCTGGGAGACCTCCTGGCCCTCCAGCCAGTACTCGCCTGCGCTCGGCCGGTCCAGGCAGCCCAGGATGTTCATCAGCGTTGATTTTCCAGAGCCGGACGAGCCGGTGAGCGCGATCAGTTCCCCCTGCCGGATGGTCAGGGAGATGCCTTTCAGCACGGGCACGGCGATATCGCCCATCTGGTAGGTTTTTTCGATGGCGCGCAGGGTGATGAGTTCCATGGCTGGCCTATTTTGCGCCGGAGCCGCTTTTGTTGCGGCGCATGCTCGGGAGAA
>JAZDIS010000108.1:0-4335 GCA_043804705.1 Pseudomonadota bacterium
ATCGTTTTTTCCTTCCTCCCCTTCTCCCCCGGAAGGGCACTCTCCTGGGACCGCAGAGCAGCCTCGCTCCTGCGGTCCCGCTTTTTTTTGAATAAAAATGCACACACGCCGGGCTTGACATCCAGACAAAGAGATATACACAATAAAGAACATACCTGACAATACCAACCACACACCCGCACAACCCTTTTGAATTGTCCAACACACCAAGGAGTCCACCATGATTCATCCCTTGCCAACTTTCTCCCGCCGTCCCCCCGCTTCTTTTTTGCTGGCCTTGCTGCTCATGGGGCTTTTTCTCGCGACACTGCCTGGGATAAGCAGGGCGGCAAGCAGCCCTCCGGAAACCTTTGCGGATCTGGCGGACAAACTCAGTCCCACGGTGGTCAACATCTATACCACCCAAACGGTCAAACCCTCCCGCTCCCCCCATGACCTGTTCAATGACCAGGATATTCCGGAGCCCTTCCGCCGCTTCTTCGGCCTGCCCTCGCCCTTTGAACAGAATCAACCCCAACGGGAGCAAAAGCGGACCAGCCTCGGCTCGGGCGTCATCATCTCCAAGGACGGATACATTGTCACCAACAACCATGTCGTGGAAAACGCCGACACCATCAATGTACGTCTGACCAACTTCGAGGAGTACGATGCAAAGATCATCGGCCGCGACCCGAAAACAGATCTCGCCCTGCTCAAGATCACGCCCAAAAATGGGTTGCCGGCGATAGCCTTCGGGGATTCTGAGAAATTGCGGGTTGGCGACTGGGTCATGGCCATCGGCAACCCTTTCGGCTTCGAACAGACCGTGACCGCCGGGATTGTCAGCGGCAAGGGCCGCTCCCTGGGCAGCGGCCCCTATGAGAATTTCATCCAGACCGACGCCTCCATCAATCCGGGCAATTCCGGAGGACCGCTGTTCAATCTCAAGGGCGAGATGGTCGGAATCAACACCGCCATCTACAGCCGCAGCGGCGGCAACATCGGCATCGGCTTCGCCATTCCCGCCAACATGGCAAAAAATGTAATCAACCAGCTCAAGGAGCATGGCTCTGTGGTACGCGGCTGGCTCGGCGTCATGATCCAACCCGTCACCCCGGAACTCGCCTCCCAGTTCAAACTTGACCGGCCCATCGGCGCCCTGGTGGGCGAGGTCTCCCCTGGCAGTCCGGCGGAGAAAGCAGGCATCAAGCCAGGCGACGTCATTGTCGAATTCAACGGCAAGGAAATCTCCCAGATGAGCATGTTGCCCAACCTGGTGGCGGAAACTCCGGTGGGAAGCAAGGCGGAAATCACCCTCTCCCGAAAAGGAGTGCTGAAAAAACTCCCCCTTGTCATTGCCAAGCTCAATGAAGAACAGGCAGCAGCCACGAACGAACCCGTGGAGACCCTCAACAAACGCCTGGGCCTCGGAATACAGGATCTTACCCCGGAGCTTGCCGCCGCCCTGGGCATTACCGATAAACATGGGGTACTGGTTACCGGGGTTGAACCAAACTCTCCGGCTGCGGAATCAGGATTACGCAAAGGGGATTTGATCCTTGAATTCAACCAAAAACCCGTCAAGGACGCAAAAACATTCCTCAACGAGATCAAGGCCTTAAAGGAAAAAACAACGGTTTCCTTTTTTATCAAGCGGGATGGCCGCACCCGATGGTATGGCCTGAAACTCAAATAATTTCACCAAAGGCCATCACGAGGAATGAACATGAAAAAACTGCATGGTTTAGGGAAACGTCTGGGCTGGATTGCCTGCCTCCTGAGCATGCTCAGCCTGGCCGGCGGCTGCACCTATCAGGACCGGGTCGCCCCGCTCAACCTGCCGGATGCCAAAAATGGCGGCATCGTGGTGGGCGATGGCCTTAAGATCTCCGCCTTGGCTTTCAGCAGCGATGAGGCGGCCAAGCAGGCCTTCGGCTTCGGCGCCCGCAAGGCCGGCCTGCTGCCCGTGCAGCTCACCCTGCAAAACGACAGCCCGGACAAGGTGAGGATCAATCCCACCCAAACCTTTCTCATCGATAACGACAACCGGGCCTGGCCGATTCTCTCCCTGGAGAAGACCTATCAGCGGACTGCAGGGCATGTGGATCTTGGGGAAACAGCCAAAGGCGCAGGAAAACCGGCCCTGCTCATGGGCGCGGCCGGAGCGCTGGCCGGGCTGGCAGTAGGGGTGATCACCGGCCAGAATATCGGCGAGGCAATGGGAACCGGCGCCGTGCTTGGCGCCGCGGGA
Source organism: Pseudomonadota bacterium (assembly GCA_043804705.1). Classification (GTDB taxonomy): domain Bacteria; phylum Desulfobacterota; class Desulfobulbia; order Desulfobulbales; family Desulfurivibrionaceae; genus Thiovibrio. Next base: position 2,231 of record JAZDIS010000108.1, read on the forward strand.
GGGGCGATTGTCGGGGGCGCCAAGAGCTACGGCGATACCGGGGAAAAAATCAGAGAGGATCTTGCCGCCAAAAGCCTGCGAAACGAAGCGATCCTCCCGCACCAGATCGCCTACGGCGTTCTTTTCTTTCCGGGAATGCCAGGGGAAGAAGCAGACGGGGTGAAAGAAGTACGGCTCTCCCTGACCATCGGCAACACGCCGCAGGTTGTCGTGCTTTTTCCCGCGATCAGGTAATCCTCTCAGCTGCCGGCTGATAAACGAAGCGCGGCGGCGTCAGCCGCCGCGGCCTGAGCAACGGCCGCCCGCACCTTGGCAAGATCCTTGCGACCTGGTCCAAACTCCACCCCGGAATTAAGGTCCACGGCATAGGGATGTGCCTGGCGGATTGCCTCTCCCACATTCTCGGGGGTGAGACCGCCGGCCAGAACAACCGGGCGGGAAGGCGACATTTTTTCCAGCAAACGCCAATCAAAGGTCTGCCCGGTGCCACCGTCGATCTTTTCATGAAAGGTATCGAATAAAAATCCGGAAACCTCTTCGGCATACGATGCCAGGATTTCATTAGTCAGGGAGGCCTGGACCCGGAAAACTTTTATCACCCGGCAGGCTATTTCCGCGCAGTATGCCGGGGATTCCGCCCCGTGCAGCTGAACCTTGGTCAACCCGCAGTACCGGACAATCTCGTTCACCACCGCAGCGTCCTGATCGACAAAAACCCCCACCGCATCCACAAACGGCGGCAGTCCGGCAACAATTTTCCGAGCCCGTTCCGGGTCAATGTACCGGGGGCTTTTCTCAACAAAGATCAGACCAATCGCGTCCACCCCGGCGGCCACCACGGCGGCGACTTCCACCATCTCCCGCATCCCGCATACCTTGATCCTCGTTCGGGCGTTCATGCCATTCATCCTTGCGGTCCGTTGACCAGCGCGCGCAGAGCCTCGGCAGGATCTGCGGCCCGCATCAGGGTTTCCCCTACCAGCGCCGCCCTGACCCCATGCTCCGCAAGCCGCACCATGTCGTGATGGTCACGGATCCCGGATTCGCTCACCAGGGGAATTTCCGCCGGGATCATCTTCTGCAGGCGGAAGGTAGTGTTCAGGTCCATGGAAAAATCTCGAAGATCGCGGTTATTGACCCCGATCAGGCGACTGCCGGCAGCCACGGCCTTTTCGACCTCTGCTTCGTCATGCACCTCCACCAGGGCATCCATGCCAAGCTCAAAGGCCAGGGCCTGATACTCTTGGATTCGGGAGGTCTCAAGAATGGCGGCGATCAGGAGGATCGCATCGGCGCCGTAGGCTCGCGCCTCCCGAATCTGCAGGGGATCAATGATAAAATCCTTGCGCAGGACAGGAAGACCGACCACGGCCCGCACCGCAGGGATATAGGAAAGCGAGCCCTGGAAAAAATCCACGTCGGTGAGCACCGACAACGCTTGGGCGCCGCCGGTTTGATAGCTGTGCGCGATGGCTACCGGATTGAAGTCGGCTCGGATCACGCCCTTGGATGGGGATGCTTTTTTTGCCTCGGCGATAACTGCCACGCCGGCAAAACCGGTGAGCGCCCGGATAAAACCGCGCGGCGGGGGAATTTCCAGATCGAGCGTAACAATGCCCCGGATTTTGAGGGCCGCGACCTCCTCTTTTTTCCGGGCCACGATGGTATCGAGAATCATGATAAACTCACAAGTTTGGACAAAAGGACACCGGTCCGCAACATAGAATCAATAGTGGCCAAGCAACAACTGTTGAAATCGCGGCTTGAAGCGATTTCAACAATCATGTTTTTTTCACCGAACGGGAAAAGGCAACCAGCGCCTCAACCTTGTTGAGCGCAGCGCCGCTGGCCACAACCTCCCGGGCCAAGGCCACGCCACCGGCAAGATCGCCGGTGCGTCCGGCCGCCATCAGCGCGGCAGCGGCATTGAGCAGGACCATATCCAGACAGGGCCCGGCCTTGCCGCTCAGCACCAAACGCAGTTGCGCTGCAGCCTCGGGCGCGGTTTTCCCGCCTTTGATTTCGGCCAGGCTGGCCGTGGCCATGCCCAGCTCCGAGGGATGGATGCTGTACGTCGTCAGTTCGCCGTTGGCCCAGTCTGACAC
>JAZDIS010000109.1:0-3168 GCA_043804705.1 Pseudomonadota bacterium
TAATGATCGTCTATGAATCGGTTCCCGATAACGGTAACCAGATTTCTATTGAGTTCTTCCAGCTCCGCGCCCACCGAGGCCAGACCACCATACTGCCCTTCCAGCAGGTTTTCGGTCACATGTTCCCTGATGATGGAAAACTGGAAGATGAGCCTTTCAGTCTGCCGGCTGACCTCGACATGATTGCGGTACAGTTGGTACTGCCTGATTCCCAGACCAAGCAGGGCCACAAGAATCAGCGTAACCGAGACTGCTGTGGCATGAATTGTTTTCTTCAGTGGAAATGCCATTTCAGTGTAACCGTTCACCCGGGGCTGAGCACTTGCCGCTATCCTCGGCCTGCAAACGTTCAACAGTGCCGTAGATGCGCGAAAGAAGCAGCCTGTTCGCGATAGCCCCTCTATGCGAACAGGCCGATGACAGCTAAGCGAGCTTAGCGGGGCTGCGAAACAGATGCGGGGCTGCTGAATGTTTGCATTTCGGTCAGCCCGGAGTTGCGAATTGCGGCAGGGCCGGAGACCCGGCCCTGCCATTTTTGCATCACTAACGCAGTCTTACTTCTTTTCTTTCCAGGTGTAGAGGATCGGCATCCTGGCCAGAACCGCCCGATAGACCACAATGTATGTGGCATAGACGGTGATGACGATCACCAGTTCCCTCCAGTGGGGGATCTCCTGATACAACTGCCAGTTGAAAGTGATGAGCGCCGTATTCAACCGGTTTAAGGCCAGGCCGAACACCGCCAAAAAGGCGCTGAAACGGGCCAGCGAGGCATTGCTGTTTCGCACGGCCGTGGTGTAAAAAATCAGCGGCAGGATAACCCCCACCACCATCTCAAACATGAACCACGCCCCCCAGCCGCTGAGCAGATACTGCCAGTCGTTGTCGTGGGCAATTCCGATGATCTTGATAACCAGATAGGTGATCAGGGCAAGGGAAGCGCCCTTGGCCAACCCCAGGGTCAGCTTGCTCAGGTTATTCAGATAGTTTTCATCACAACGCCAGCGCATGAACCACTTGGTGAGGGTGCTGACCACGATGAGCATGGACAATCCGGCAAATACCGCAGAGACGAAAAAATGGAACCACTGAAAGGAGGACGAATACCAGAGGGGATGCACCTTGCCCGGAGCATAGGTGAACAACGCGCCCAGCGCTCCCTGATGCAGGGTGGAAAGGATGATCCCGGCGATGGTCAGCCCAAGCACGATCTTCTTGATAGCCTGCTTGGCCTTGGGGAACCCCATCCATTCGGCAAAGGCGGGAACCAGCTCCGCCACCTGGCAGGAGAGATAGGTGGCCACATGCCAGGCAACGAGAAAGAGCACCGCCGCCGGTCCCAGGGAGACAAACATGGGGTAGATCAACCGCCAGGGCTGCCCCAGATCCACCTGCAAAAACATGACCGCGAACAGATAGCCCAAAAGCCCGTTCAGCAACCCGAGCCGCTCGATGGGTTTAAAATCCTTGCGGCCAAAAAGCTCCACCGTGGTTCCCATCATGAAGCCGGAAGCGGAAAGCGGCACCATGGTAAACAACCCCCAGCCCAGAAACAACCCCCATGGATAGTCGTAGGAGGAATGCGTGACCCAGCCCAGACCAAAGATAAAACGCCCGACCAGGATCGGTAAACCCACGGCATAGATGGCCCAGAGCAACCAGTTAAACGGGTTGCGGAGCTGAACTTCCATATACTCCTTGGGGCTGAGCCCCAGCATGATCTTCTCTTTTACGGTCCACTCGCTCCCATCCTTCTTGAGATGGGAGACAACAGGGGCGAACCCTTTTGATTTTAGGCTATTCATGGTTGTCCACCTCTCCTCAGCTTTTATTATCTTCGTTTTTCAGGGCGTCTTTCCGGTTGCTCAGCAGATGGAAGCCGGTAAAGAGCGCAGGCCAGATGGTGAGCACCATCGGCACCACTGCCAGGAACTCCTTGACATAACTGATGATCGGCTGGTCGCCCAGATGGGTGTCGTAGCCGATCTTGTCAAAGGGCACGTCGGAGAGATACAGCCAGGCAGTGCCGCCGACCTCGGTTTCGCCGTACACATGATCCACATATGCACCCGGCTTCTCGCTGATCCGCTGATGGGCCAGCTTGAGGAGATCCTTGCGCTTGCCGAAGGTCATGACTTCCTGGGGACAGGCCTCGACACAGGCCGGAGGCTTGCCGAACTTGAGGCGGGTATCGTAGCACATGATGCATTTCTTCACCACCGGGTTGATGGCGCTGGAATAGCTGTAGGCCGGGATATAGAAAGGACAGGCCACCATGCAGGTCCGGCAGCCGACGCAGACGGTGGGGTCGTACATCACCGCCCCTTCCGGCGTCTTCTTGTAGGCATTGACGAAACAGGAGGTCAGACAGGCAGGTTCGTTGCAGTGGTTGCACTGCACCTTCCTGAAGAGCGGGTGTTCGCGGCCCTCCACCTCATACTTCTGCACCACGGTGTAGGCCTTTTCCGTTGTCCTTCTCGGCAGCCCCCCCTCGCGTTTCTCCTCAAAGACGGAAGGGTCGTCAAAAGGTTTGTCCGGCGCGGGCAAGCCCTGCTCTTTGTTGCAGGCGGCTTCACAGGTCCGGCAACCGACACATTTGGTAAGATCGACAAGCACGCCCATGCTGTTCGGGTAGCCGCCAAAGCTCCCTGCTGCCTCGGCCTGTTTGCTTGTCCCGACGGCGGCGATGGCAGCACCACCGGCCAGTCCGCCTTTCAAGAAACTCCTGCGGTGTAACATTTTCATAGTGTAACCCTCTGATATCGTTTCAGCGTAAGCCGTTGCAACCAAAACAACCCTGCTGTTTCCCCGGCAAGGACGGCATAAAGAGCCGTAACGGAGCCATGTTAACTGCGGAGGTTATTCCTTGACGGCTCCTAAATTCAAGCCTCTGTGACCTTCAATCAATGACCGCCCCCATGTCCTGCGGAAGCGGTTGGAGCCGGAGCATACTTCCCGGAACGAAAAAAGGCGTCCCCCGCATCGTTGCGGGAATGACAATCCTGGCAGCCGGTTGGTCCGCCCATGGTTTTATGACAGCCAAGGCATTTCTGATGATAGGCCCCTTTCAGGCCGGGCTTACCTTTATGATACAGTTGCGGATTCTCCCCGGTTTTCGCCAGGTCTTCCGCCGAAAAGCGCTTGTCGGAATGGCAGTCCCTGCAGGCA
>JAZDIS010000110.1:0-7102 GCA_043804705.1 Pseudomonadota bacterium
GGGTCGAGCGCCGAACAGGGCTCGTCCATCAGGATGATCTCCGGATCGACGGCGATGGCCCGCGCAATGCACAGTCGCTGGTGTTGCCCTCCGGAGAAGCCTAGGGCCGAATCGTGCAGCCGGTCCTTGACTTCGTCCCAGAGGGCGGCTTTTTTCAGACATTTTTCCGCCGCCTCGTCGAGAACGGTTCGGTCCTGGATGCCTGCGATCCTCAGGCCGTAGACGAGGTTTTCGTAGATGGACTTGGGGAACGGGTTCCATTTCTGGAAGACCATGCCGACCTTGCGCCGTAGTTCGATCACATCGAGGCTGGGGTCGTTGATGTTTTCGCCGTTGATCTTGATGGCCCCCTCGATGCGCAGTCCGTCCACCAGATCGTTCATCCGGTTGATGCAGCGGATCAGGGTGGATTTGCCGCAGCCCGAGGGGCCGATCAGAGCGGTCACCTGATGGCCGGGAATCCCGAAGGTCAGGTTGTTGAGCGCCTGGCTTGCCCCGTAGTAGAGGTTCAGGTTCTCGACCTCGACCTGCGGGTTTTCGATACGGATTATGGCGGTGTCGGTTGTTTGCATGTTCTCTCCTTATCACACATCGACCACGGAGTGGCGTTGCCGCATCTTGTTGCGCAGATAGATGGCCGTGCTGGTCATGGCCAGCACGATCAGAATCAGCAGCAGGGTGGTGACATAGACCATGGGTTTGGCCGCCTCCACGTTGGGAGACTGGAAGCCGATGTCGTAGATATGAAATCCCAGGTGCATGAATTTCCGGTCCAGGTGCAGGAAGGGAAAGACCCCGTCCAGGGGCAGGGCCGGGGCCAGCTTGACCACCCCGGTGATCATCAGCGGCGCCACTTCGCCCGCGGCCCGGGCCATGGCCAGGATGAAGCCGGTGAGGATGCCGGGCGAGGCCATGGGCAGCAGGATCCGGGTCAGGGTCTGGAGCTTGGTGGCGGCCAGGGCCTGCGAGCCTTCCCGGATGCCCGGCGGGATGGAGCCCAACGCCTCTTCCGTGGCCACGATCACCACCGGCACGGTGAGCAGCCCCAGGGTAAGGCTGGTCCAGAGGATGCCGCCGGTGCCGAAGGTCGGGGCGGGCAGACGTTCCGGGAAAAACAACTGGTCGATCCCTCCGCCGATCCCGTAGACGAAAAAGCCCAAGCCGAAGATGCCGTAAACGATGGAGGGGATGCCCGCCAGGTTGTTGACCGCGATGCGGACCATCTTTACCAGCCAGCCGTCCTTGGCGTATTCGCGCAGATAGATGCCGGCCAGCACCCCCAGGGGAAAGGAGAGGATGCTCATCATAAAGATCAGCATGACGGTGCCGAAGATGGCGGGGAAGAGCCCGCCTTCGGTGTTCGATTCCCGGGGTTCGTCGAAGAACAGTTCCCGCAGACGCTCCAGGTAATAGCCGCACTGGGCGAGAAACGACATATTGTTGGGCTGGTAGGCGCGGACGATGTTGGTGAGGGCTACGGGCTTGGGCCGGCCGTTGGCATCGGTGAAGATTGCCTGGTTGGTGGCCAGGGCCGCGGATTTCTCGCCGAGGATGGTGACCAGCGCCTCGAACTCGGTTTTGAGCCCGCTTTTCTCGCCCTTGAGGGCGGCCAGGGCCGGGGTATTTTCTTCCTTATTGTACAGGGCCGTTGCCAACCGATGGTCGATGAGCTCCACCCGCCGGTTGAGATTGGCGATTTTCTTGCCCAGGAGACGCACCTCGTTTTTCCGGTCGTCCAGGGCCGCAATGGTCATGGCCAGGCTGTTGGAGCCGGAGGCGGGCGGGGCGATCCCCTTGACCTCAAGCTCGCTCAAAAAGCCGTAGAAATTGCCGTACTCCTGGCGCTCCAGCACCTGGACCTCTTTGGGATAGGTGAGACTGGTGATCTCCGCGGCGTCCACCCATTTGAAGTCGAGGCCGTAGAGGTCGCGGTTGCCGATCTTGAACTGGAGTCGTTTCTTTTCCGTATGGGGGATAACCTCTTCCTGAACGATCTCCCCGAGCAGATGCCGGCCATCGGCCAGGGTTGCCAGGGCGACCTGTTTCGGCCAGAAGACCGTGAGGCCGTTGGCCAGCACGACATAGAAAAGGAGCAGGGTCAGGAAGAGGATCAGGGAAAGGGCCAGGCCTGTGGCCCAGACGAAGGGCTCTCCCTGCCGCCAGAATTTTTTGGTCATGATGTTTTCTCCAAACAACAGAATTTTGCCACGAAACCCACGAAAAACACGAAAAAGGACTATGTATTGCTCCGGCAATTACATATCTGAATCGTAATTCCCGCGAAGGCGGGAATCCAAAACCAGGTTAAAAAACATCTTTCGTGTTCTTTCGTGGATTTATCGGCACTGCTGCCGATGACTGACACGTGGCTAACAATCAATCTTTAATACCGTCCATATTTCTTCCGCAGCCGCTCGCGGACCAGCTCCGCCCCGGTATTCACCACAAAGGTCAGGGCGAAGAGCATGGAGGCGCAGAGGAAGAGCACCCGGTACAGGGTGCCGCCCAGCGGCGCCTCCGGGATCTCCACGGCGATGTTGGCCGACAGGGTCCGCATGCCGTTGAAGATGGACCAGTCGAGGATGGGGGTATTGCCGGTGGCCATGAGCACGATCATGGTTTCCCCCACTGCCCGGCCGAAGCCGATCATGATCGCGGCAAAGATGCCGGGGCTGGCCGAGGGGAGGACCACCCGCCAGATCGTCTGCCAGCGGCTGGCCCCCAAGGCCAGGGAGGCGGCGGTCAGGCTGGGCGGGATGTTGGAGATGGCGTCCTCGGTGATGGAAAAGATAATAGGGATCACCGCGATGCCCAGGCCAAAGGCGATGATGATGCAGTTGCGCTGGTCGTAGCGCAACCCCAGATCGTTGTAGAGCCATTGCTTGAAATTGCCTCCAAAGAGCAGCTGTTCCACGAAGGGGGCGATCCCCATGGCCAGGGCCGCGGCCAGGAGGATGACCGGCACCAGCAGCAGGAATTCATGGCCGTTGCAGAAATTCTGCAATGTGGGCGTCTTGTAGAACGGCTTGAGGATAGCCATGATCGTAATGAAGATCAGCGGCAGGAGCAGCACACTCAGGATCACGGCGAGAATGGCTTTTTCGACAATGGGCGCCAGCCAGAGGGCGATGAGGAAGCCGATGACCACCGAGGGGATCGAGGCCATGATCTCCACCACCGGTTTGACCGTCTTTTTGAAGGTGGCGGTGCTGAACTGGCTGGTGTAGACCGCGCCGAAGATGGCCAGCGGCACGGCAAAGATCATGGCGTACAGGGTACCCTTGATGGTGCCGAAGAGCAGCGGCACCAGGCTGAATTTCGGTTCGAAATCATCGGAGGCGGAGGAGGACTGCCAGACATACTCCGGCTTGTCGTAGCTTTCGTACCAGACCTTGCCGAACAGGGTTTTCAGGCTGACCTCCGGGTGGGGGGCATCGACATTCCAGACGGTAAGATTGTTGCGCGAATCAAGGCCGATCAGGCCGTTGCCCTGGCCGGAGATCCCCGCCATGGTCAAGGAGGGTTCAAGGTCCAGCAGATGTTTTTCGCTGGTCATGTGATCGAGATGGGTCTTGCCGTTGGCACCGAGGCTGACCAGGGATTTGGAGCGGCGGGAGGGGATGATGCTCTCCACCGGGGCCTGGTGGCCGGTCAGGGTATGGGTTTTGCGGAGCCTGCGCACCCGGTCGTCTCCTTCCCCGGTCCAGATCTGGCTCCAGGTGGCAAGACCGCCCTCTGCGTCGCCCACTGCCACGGAGATGTCGCCGAAAACCATGGCCAGGGCGGTGACAGGCTTGTCTCCTGCTACGGCCACCACATTGTCGGTGCGCTCGGCACTTTCGTTTTCTCCCAGATCCCAGCGCAACAGGCTGCCGGTATCGGTTCCGGCAAAGAGGGCCGAACCCTTTTCGTCCAGGGTGAAGGCGGTAATTGTGCCCGGCAGCTCTTCGGTGATCAGAAAAGAAAAAGGCTCTTTCTTCTCATCGCCCAAAATATTGGTGGTGACCACCTCGTGATCTATCTGGAAGCGGTTGTTTGCCAGGAGCGCCACCTGGGTCAGCCGCCCTTCATGGGCGCGGACCATCATGCTCTTGACCGGGGCCGGATAGCTCCGGGCGGGGTATTCGCCCATCCGGGTGATCTCCGGCTGGACGGTCCGTTGGCCGTCTTCGGCATATAGCAGCCGGAAGTCCACCTGGGAGACGGTGACGCTGTTGTCGTTCCAGAGGAGGGCGAAGACGTTGTTCTTGTTGCTCTCCACAGATTGCACCTTGGCCTTGCGGGTGGAGGCGGGGGCGGTGAAAAAGGTCTTGCCGGAGGCGAGGTTGTAAAAGGAAAAGAGCCCGTTATCGTCCAGGGTAAAGCCCACCTCCTGGGTGTCGTCCATGCCCACGGCAAGAACAGGAGCATGCCCCGGCGCAACGGCCACGCGGTGGATGACCTCCGCCCTGGCCGGCTGGAAAAGCGGCAGGGTCACCCGGACGATCAGCACCAGGATGGCGATGACGCTGGCGATGACCAGCAGGCCGCCCACGGTGATGGCCCGGGTGGCGAACCGGTCTTGGCGGCGGACCTTTTTGATGAACTGTTTGTCGAGTTTCGGCATGGTGTTCCTTGGCTGTTTTCGATGGTGCTGCGTGGGGCTTCTACCGGAGAAGCCCCCGGGAAGGCCTGCCGGGGAGGGGCGTTGGCCTTCCCGGGGGCCGGGAGGTGGGCTTATATCCGGCTTGAGCCGGGGGAGGGTTATTTTAGTTTGGCCAGCTCTTTTTCCACTACCTTGGCAGGCAGGGGCAGGAAGCCGTCTTTTACCACGATCTCCTGGCCGGCCTTGGAAAGGATGTATTTTAGGAACTCGGCGGTCTGGGCGGGCATGGGCTTGTTCGGCTCCTTGGCCACATAGATGTACAGGGTTCTGGAGAGCGGGTAGCTGCCGTTCAGCACGTTTTCAAAGTTGGCCTCATGGGACTTTTCCCCTTTCTTCTTGCCCAGGGCGATGGCCTTGACTCCGGAGGTCTTGTAGCCGATGCCGGAGTAGCCGATGCCGTTCTTGTCTTCGGTGATGCCCATGACCACCGAGGCGGAGCCGGGCTGTTCCTTGACGGTATCCTTATAGTCCCCCTTGAACAGGGCTTTCTCCTTGAAGTATCCATAGGTGCCGGAGGCGGAGTTACGGCCATAGATGCTCATGGGGGCATGCTTCCAGCTATCGCCAAGACCTACCTGGCCCCAGGTGGTGATTTCCTCGCTCAGGCCGCCTTTGCGGTTTTTGGAGAAGATCGCGTCAACCTCTTGCAGGCTCAGCTCCTTGATCGGATTGTCCTTGTTGACGTAAACAGCCAATGAGTCGAGGGCCACGCCGATCTGGGTCGGGGCGTAGCCGTATTTCTTGGTGAAGGCGTCGATCTCCTCGGATTTCATCGCCCTGGACATGGGGCCGAGCTGGGCGGTGCCGGAAAGGAGGGCGGGCGGGGCGGTGCTGGAGCCCTTGCCTTCGATCTGGATGCGGACATTGGGGTATTCCTTGCGGAAGCCTTCCGCCCAGTAAGTCATCAGGTTGTTCAGGGTGTCCGAGCCGATGCTGTCGAGGTTGCCGGAGACGCCGCTGACCTTTTTATAGGCCGTGATCTTCGGGTCTACCTTAACTTCCTCGGCAAAAGCTCCGGTGGCGGCAACGGCGGCCAGACAGCCTGCCAAAGCAACCTGGGTGAGGGTTTTATTCAGAAAACCTTTGCGCATCATCATGGTGTCTCTCCTTAAAAATGGGGTTGGGAAATGGCCTGTGCCCTAGTGTGACTTGGTCGGTTTGTCTGGACCCCACTATGCGCCTTGATTGTTAGAATTTTATTAGGGTTTGGTTAGGAGTTGAACAGAATGTGCATCTTCTCGAAAACAAATCCTCAGCCCCGGATTACTAATCCTTTTTTAATCTGCTTTTAATCAAAGGATGACCGGGCGCTAACACGGACCCGGTACCTTCTCCGGAACATTTCGGCTGTTGCCCTTGGTCGGGCTTTTGCTTCCCGGCCGCTGTTTTTGCCGGGAAGCAATCTTTAATAAACATTACGGAAGAAGGAGAAACGGATGAGAAAGGTATTATCAGCGGCAGCAGCATTGGGCGTTTGCCTGACGCTGCCCATGGCCGCCCTGGCGGGCGCCGGCATGAGCGACGAGCAGATCCTGAAGGAGCTGGAGTATCTGCGCAACAAGGTGGCCTCCCAGCAGGAGCACATCGATGCCCTCGGCGCCATGGTTGACAAAAAGATCTCGGCCAAGGTCGAGGAAGAGGTCAAGAAGAGCGGCGGCAGTAAGGTAGCCCTGGCCAACAAGTTTATCGATCAACTGACGTTGAAAGGCGACCTGCGGGCGCGCTATGAGATCCGCGACCGCGACTACAAAGACACCAGCGCTTCCACGGATGTGTCCCGCGACCGCTGGCGGACCCGCTTCCGGGTCGGCGGCGTCTGGGACAACAAGGAGGAAAACTGGCAGACCGGCGCCGGGCTTGCCTCGGGCAGCGATGACCCGACCAGTACCAATGACACCTGGAGCGAGGACAAGCCCTTTGAAACCGGGGATATCCGGCTGGACTATGCCTACGCCAAGCACAAATGGGACGATTTCGCCTTCACCCTCGGCCAGCATGAGAATCCCTACCAGAGCTCCTGGGTCTTCTGGGACGGTGACGTGCGGCTGGCCGGTCTGACCGCTCAGTACGGCGCCAAGCAAGGAATTTTCGCCACCCTGGGCGGTTACAGCGCCAAGCTGGTGAACGATAACAATACCGCCACCCTGGTGGCCGGGCAGGCCGGTTATAAGGGCAAGGCGGGCGCGGCCGGCTACACCCTGGCCGCAGGCTACCATACCTACAGCAAGTCCCTGATCAACGAGGGCACCGCCGCCTTTTTGTTGAATAATGTCGACGAGGACAAGTATGAACTCAATATCGGCGATCTGTACGGTAAGGTCTCCTTCCCGGCCGGTGCGGTCGAGCTCTCCCTCTACGGCCAGATCTGGCAGAACTTCGGGGCCGACGGCAACATCGGCCAGAGCCAGGCCGGCAGCAGCTTCACCCAGAAACCCGAGGATGCCGACATGGGCTGGG
>JAZDIS010000111.1:0-4148 GCA_043804705.1 Pseudomonadota bacterium
CTGATTGAAAACTGGAATTTTTTTTCCATGACCACATTATCCTTTGGATTGTGGCCTGCTCCGGCAGGGGAAAAGATTCTTCTTCCCTGCCCCAGGCTCACTTTCCATGGTATAAGAGATTTGTTTTTTTTGCAAAGCAGCAGAGTGGAGACCTTGAAGAATGAATCCCGCGGATGAAATAGTCCTGATCGTTGATGGGCAGAACCATGAGTTGGCGCAGGTTTCCAGACGGGTGATGCGGGAAGGCTCCCTCATCCACCGGGCCTGCTACATTCTGGTCTTTAACCGGCAGCGGGAAATCTTTGTCCAAAAACGGACCATGAGCAAGGATATCTATCCAGGCTACCTGGATGTGGCCACCGGCGGCGTGGTCCTGGCCGGGGAATCCTACGAGCTTTCCGCGAAGCGCGAACTGGCCGAAGAGCTGGGGGTGCGCAAGGCTGCCCTCACCAGCCATTTCGATTTTTATCATGAAGCAGACAACAACCGGGTCTGGGGGAGGGTCTTTTCCTGCACCGCCGAGGGTCCGTTTGTCCTCCAGCCGGAAGAGGTGGAGGATGGGTTTTTTCTCGGGGTGGATGCGGTGCAGGCCCTGGCCGCCGCTGAAAAATTTACCCCGGATGGCCTGATGGTGCTGAAGCGATTTATGGCCGACCATGCTCTCGTTCTTTAAAGCCCTCCTCGATCTCCTCCTGCCCTCGTTCTGTCTTGCCTGCGAAAAGCCGCTGGGCCCGGCGCCAAAGCTGTTGTTCTGCCCGGACTGCCTGAAGAGACTGCATTGCATCACCAGCCCGCTCTGTCCCTGTTGCGGCAGAGTCTATCTCGTGGCTTCCGGCGGCGATCATCACTGCGGGGCCTGCCTCGCCACCCCCTGGCATTTCAGCCGGGCCAGGGCGCTCTTTCTCTACGAAGAGCCGCTGAAAAAGGTGATCCACCGCTTCAAGTATCAGGGGAAAACCGCCTGCCTGCCGAGTTTTAGCGAATTTGCCCGCAATACGCCTCTGTTGACCGAGATGGAGGGCGCGGATTTTATCGTGCCCGTGCCCTTGCACCCAACCCGTCTGCGGGAGCGCGGCTTCAACCAGGCCCTGCTTCTGGCCCGCGCCTTCTTCCCTAAAGACCGGCGGGTCACCCCCAGCCTCCTGGTCCGTTCCCGGCCGACCGAGGCGCAGACCAGTTTTAACGGGGCAGCCCGCCGCACCAATCTCAAAAACGCCTTTAGCGTGGTAACACCGCATCGGCTGACGGATAAAAAAATCCTCCTCATCGATGATGTGTTCACCACCGGCACCACGGTGAACGAATGCGCCAGGGTGCTGAAAAAGGCCGGGGCGGCCGAAGTGATGGTGCTGACTCTGGCCAGGGTAAAAGAAGACTATTAAGAGCTTGGCAGCAAAAAAATTACGGTTTACCCTGTAGCCACAACAACCTAAGGAAACACGCCCATGAACCCACATGTCCTTGCCGGCCTCGCCGCTCTTGCTGTTGCCGGTCTGACCTTTGTCTTTATGTTCAAAAAACTGCGGGAGTGCGACTGCCCGTCCTGACTGCTGCTCTACACTACCATTGGTATGGGTCTCATATCCTATTATCTCTTCACCTTTTTTCTCTGATCTCCTGGGGCAGCCATATGCACGTTTCCGGAATACCGTATCGAACCATCTGGCCGTCTGATACAGACTCCGCCGTAGTCAAAATAATCGACCAGCGCCATCTGCCCCATCGCTTTATCATCGAGGAGTTGCGCACGGTTGCTGAGGTCTGCACGGCCATCCGGGATATGCATGTGCGCGGGGCCGGGCTCATCGGCGCCACGGCCGGTTTCGGCATGCACCTTGCCGCCCTGACCGCGCCGGAGCATGACTTTACCGGATGTATGCGCAGGGCGGCGGATGATCTGATCCAAACCCGGCCCACAGCCGGCAACCTGGCCTGGGCCGTGGCGCGGCAGCTTGAAGCCATCGGGCGGGAAGAGACCCTGGCGGCAAAACGGGCCAGAGCCTTTGGGGTTGCCTGCGAGATAGCCGACGAGGACGCGGAATTCTGCCGGAGGATCGGGGAGCACGGCAAGGAGATCATCGCCGAGATCAGCCGGAAGAAAAACGGCGAGGCGGTGAATATTCTCACCCACTGCAATGCCGGCTGGCTGGCTTTTGTGGATTACGGTTCCGCCACCTCCCCCATCTACGCCGCCCATGCCGAGGGCATTAAGGTGCATGTCTGGGTGGATGAGACCCGGCCCTGGCTGCAGGGGGCCAAGCTCACCGCCTGGGAACTCAAAGAGGAAGGGGTGGGCCATACCCTGATCGCCGACAACACCGGCGGCCATCTCATGCAGCACGGCCTGGTGGATCTGGTCATCGTCGGCACGGACCGCACCACCCGCTGCGGCGATGTGGCCAACAAGATCGGCACCTATCTCAAGGCCCTGGCCGCCCACGACAACGGGGTTCCCTTTTATGTGGCCCTGCCCTCCTCCACCTTTGACTGGACGCTCAGGGACGGCCTTGCCGAGATCCCCATCGAACAGCGGAGCGGCCGGGAGATCACCCATATCCGGGGCTTGAACGAGGCGGCGGAAATGAGCACCATCGCCATTGCCCCGCCGGATACAGCCACCCTGAACTATGGCTTTGATGTCACCCCGGCCCGGTTGATCACCGGGCTGATCAGCGAACGCGGGGTCATGAAGGCCAGCGAGGAGGATATCCTGCGCCTGTACCCGGAGAGGACAAACAAAGAAATTGTCTGAGTCAAAGTAGCAACGACAACAACACCTACCGTGTTTGTCTCCCTTCCAGTAAACGGCCACAGGGTGCCGTAGATGCGCGAAAGAGGCATGTTCGCTATACACCAAGTATGCGAACATGCCGATGACAAAGCAGATGCGGTGCCCTGTGGCCGTTTACGTTAGATCAACCCCAGGCTTTCCATTACCGTCTCATGAAAAAGGGGACGGAACTGTTTGATCCGGCTATTCTCCCGGCTGGGATGAACCCGGTTGCTCAAGAGGACCATGACCAGATCACGGGTCGGGTCTATCCAGAGGGAGGTTCCGGTAAAGCCGAGATGGCCCACGCTGGTGGACGCCAGATATCGGCCCCCGCTTGAGCCCGTGGCTGAGGGCGTATCAAAGCCGAGCGCCCAGGTGGAGCCGGGGATGTCCTGCCGGGTTAAAAATCGGCGCAGATCGCAGGCCAGGTAGCTTGGGGACTCCTCCCGCCCCTGCCATTGATCCAGCAGATGCTCTCCCATCTCCAACACCCCGCCGATCGTGCCGAACAGACCTGCATGCCCGGCCGCCCCGCCCAAGGAATGGGCGTTTTCATCACTCACCTCGCCACAAAGAATCCTCTTGCGAAGGGGGCAATCTTCCGTGGGAGCACATTTTTTCCTGTCCTCTTCATCCCCTGGGCCTGCCTTGCCGTAGAATATTTTTTCCGCAATCCCCAGCGGCCCCGCAATCTTTTCCCTGAAAAATTCAGCGAGTTCCAGGCCGCTTTTCTTTTCCACAATCAGGCCGAGCAACATGAAGCCAAGATCGCTGTAGATGGAGGTACTGCCCGGTGCATAGGCCTGGGGTTCCGCAGCCAACAGGCGGAGAAGCGCGTCCCTTCTTTTTTCCTCCGGAAGCCTGTCAAGTTCGAGATAATAGGGCCTGTGGGCTGGAAACCCGGCACAATGGCAGAGAAGATCCTTGATGGATATCCTGGGCAGGGAAAAAGAATCCCTTATCCGGGGAAAGATATCCGAGACCCGGTCGGAAAGTTGTATCCGCCCCTCTTTCAACAAAGAGAGGATGGCCAGGGTGGTGGCCAGCGCTTTGGTCAGCGAGGCAAGATCGTACACCGTGCCTTCATCAACCGGGGTTTCCTGGCTGTATGTGGTGTGTCCGTAGGTCTGGATGATCCGCTTTCTCTTCTCCGGAATTCCCCAAGCAACCCCCATGGCAGCACCGGGAAAAACCCGGCTGTGGATTGCCTCTGAAAATATTTCGTAACATGTTGATATTAATAATTTATTTTTAATATTTTTCATTTGGTGAAAAAATATCCTTTTCTCTGGAGACCAGCCCTGCAAACAAGGGGGGTCAGGCGGCTCGAAAATTGCCATAATACAGTATCTTTTTATTTATTATCATTGAATTT
>JAZDIS010000112.1:0-7291 GCA_043804705.1 Pseudomonadota bacterium
AAATCAGGGCCGTAATGTCTGTATTTTTGTTGATGAGATTTTGGGGCAGCAGCAGACGGTGATCAAGGGCCTTTCCGAATATATCGGCAAAATCGGCCAGGTCCGTTGCGTATCCGGCTGTACCATTTTAAGCGATGGCGAGGTGTGCCTTATTCTCGAAGTCCGGGGGCTCACCGATATTGGTGAGGGGGCAGACTGAAATGATTGAGCAGCCCCAGGCACATTCCGCCTCTCCCGTTGACCTGACAGAGATGAAGAAGGCTGTCGGCGGGAAGATGGAGGTGATTCGGCTTCTGGTTGACCATATCCTGGTGGATTTTCCTGAGAAACTGCGGCAGATTCGCCAGGGGCTGGCAAGCGGTGATGCCGAGAAGGTTCGTGCCGTAGCCCATACCCTGAAGAGCTCCTTTGCCAGTTTCGGCGCTGCGGAAGCCAGGGATATTGCCAAGGCCTTGGAGGTCTTAGGGGCTGCAGGCGAACTGGCCGGAGCCGAGAAGATCCTGCGGCGGCTTGAGCAGGAAATCGAGCGAATTGTCGTCTTTTTTTTAGACCCGGGTTGGCTGGACAAGGGGTAGTGCCGGAAAACAACGGGTCTTGCGATATTGTTTTTGTACCTGACGAGGAGAAAGCTCCATGAAAATACTGATAGCCGAAGATGATTTTGTCAGTCGCACCCTCTTGCAGGAGATGCTTTCCACTCTGGGCATTTGTCATGTGGCCATGGATGGACTGGAGGCCATGGCCGCCTTCAAACAGGCCCTGGAAAAGAAAGAGCCTTATGATCTTATCTGTCTTGATATCATGATGCCCAACCTCAATGGTCAGGAGGTGCTCCGGCAGATTCGGGATATTGAAAAAGAGCGGGCTATCTGGGGTTCTGACATGGCGAAAATTATTATGGTAACTGCGCTGGATGATGCAAAAAATATTATGGCCGCCTTGATGAAAGGTTCTTGTGATGCCTATCTGGTGAAGCCTGTTGACCGCGACAAGCTGCTGGCCGAAATAAAAAGAATGGGGCTTTTGGTTTAGCCTGCATGGTTGGAAGTGTTTGCGAAATTTTGTTACAAAACGGCTGATTGCTCCGCGATGGAAATGATTCATGGCAAAGACGCAGGTTGTAGGGGTTGGCGAGATTGCGGTTTCCAGGGACCCTGAAGAGGTAATAAAGACCTTTGCTCTGGGCTCCTGTGTTGCCGTAATCTTTTTACATAAGCCGACCAGGACGGTGGGTCTGATTCATGTGGCTCTCCCGGATTCCAGCATCAGTCCCGATATTGTCCGGGATCGCCCCGGCTATTTTGCCGATACCGGAATCCCGGCCATCCTGAAAAAAATGGCGACCTGCGCAATGCAGGGCGCCGGTCTTAACCAGGGCATGGTGGTGAAAATTGCCGGGGGGGCGAATGTGTTGGATACCAATAACACCTTTAACATCGGCAAGCGGAATGTGCTGACTCTGAAAAAAATTCTCTGGCCGCTGGGCATGGGGCCGATGGCTGAGGATGTGGGCGGCAGTATCAGCCGTACCGTGTCGGTTTCGGTTGAAACGGGCAAGATTGTGTTGTCCTCCCCGACGAAGGGCGAGTGGGAGCTATGAACAGGCAGGAGAAAGAGGCCGCTGTCCGGCGGGCCATCAAGAATGTGCCGCTTATTTCCAGCGCCGTGGCCAGGCTTCTTGAGTTAAGCGGGAACTCGGAGCATGGTATTGCCGAGATCGTCAATATTGTCAAATACGATGCCGTGCTCACCGCCCGGATCCTCAAGGTGGTGAATTCCGCCGCCTTTGCCAGAAATACGGAGGTCTGTTCCGTTGACCATGCGGTGTCGTTGCTGGGGGAAGACATGGTGGTGGGCATTGCCATGTCCGAGGCGGCCGGGTTGCTCTTCGAGAAAAAGCTGGAAGGCTACGCCGCGGAGGCTGGTTCCCTCTGGAGGCATGATTTGAAAACAGCCATAGCCGCAAAAAAAATTGCTGGATATGCGCGTACCGAGGTGAAGGGAGATCTGGCCTTTACCTGCGGTCTGCTCCACGATCTTGGCAAAGGCGTGGTTTCTGATTTTTTGCGCAATACCCCGAAAAAAATTCAGCAGGCCATGGAGCAAAAAAAATTTCCGGATTATGCCGCGGCCGAGCGCGCCATACTTGGAATTGACCATGCCGAGGCAGGCTATGAGTTGAGTCTGAACTGGAAGTTGCCTGTGCCCTTGCCGCAGGCAATACGGTTTCACCATCAACCTGCCTTGGCCGATGAGACGTTGAAGCCTCTGGTCTACACCGTGCATCTGGCCGATATCGTGGCCATGATGTCCGGCGTGGGAACCGGTTCGGATGCCTTGCAATATCATCTGGATACAGCCTACGAATTGTATGTTGCCTTGAACAGCGAGGAGCTGGCCATGGTGATGCTTGCCGTGGAACAGGATTTTGCCAAGGTTGCCGCGGTTTTTTGGGGCAAAGAAGAGGAGACGCCGGAATGCGGATAGCCATTGTGGATGATTCAGGCACGGCCCGGATGTTTATCCGGCGCTGCCTTGAAATTGCCGGTTTTCAAGGGGCTGAAATCATCGAGGCGGTAAACGGCAAGGATGCCCTGGAACAGATCAGAAACGCGCCGGTTGACCTGTTGCTAACCGACCTGACCATGCCGGTGATGGACGGCACGACCCTGCTGAAATGGATCAAGGCGAATCCGAAATTGTGCCAACTGCCGGTGCTGGTAATTTCCAGTGCCGGAAATCCGGCAAAGGAAATTGAGCTGAAGGCCTTGGGCGCCATGGGTGTTTTAGACAAGCCTGTTTCGCCGGCGAAACTCAATATGCTGTTGCGCGATTTTCTGGAAAAAGGAGGGGGCGAGAGTGACCAATGAAGAAAGCGCCTGGGCCGGGATCATTGCCCCGCTCATTTCCGAGATCATCGAGGAAACGGCCTTTACCGAGGTAATGCCCAGCGAGGTTGCCCCGCCGTATGATTTACAGGCACGAGGGGCGTCATTGCTGGTGCATGATCCTGTTCAGGGAGAGTTTCAACTGATTATGGAAAATAGCCTGTTGAAGTATTTGACCGGTATTGTTTATGGTCCGATGCCGGGCGAGGTGACCGAGCAGAACGAAGGTGATTTTCTCGATGAGCTGTTGAACACCATTGCCGGCAGATTTTTGAGTGCAATTTTGCCCGTGGACAAGAGTTTCACTCTGGGAATCCCGGAAAGGTTCCAAGGGCCTTTCATCGTGCCGGCCCCGCCTGTTCTCAGCTGGAATTTCGTCGTCGAGGGGATGTATTTCTCCTTGCTTGCCACCGGGGTATCGCTGTTGGCGCGTGAAAAAGATGGGCTGTAGCTCTCTTGGATTCATCATGGAAAGGTGGGGAAGGTTTGTGTAGTGCTTCCCCGTGTCGCAGTGTATATTCTTGAGACAGGACAACCAATTTTGAATTAAAAATATGCGGGCAAACGAGTGGCGGCGGACCGGCGGATGGCACGAATTCTTATTGTTGAAGATGAGCATATGGTGCGGGAGCTTTTGTCGGAGGTTCTGACAAAGGCCGGTTATGAGGTGAGTACCGCCGAGAACGGGAGTGCGGCCTATAAGCTATGTCAGATATCGGATTTTGACCTGATCATCACCGATATCATCATGCCTGAAATGGACGGACTTGAGCTGATCCAAGAGATGAAGAAGCGTCTGCCCCAGATGAAGATTATTGCCATGTCCGGAGGGGGGAGATGTTCGCCGCAGGATTATCTGGAGATTTCCGGAGCTCTTGGGGTTTCCTCGACCATTGCCAAGCCTTTCACCAACCATCACCTTCTCGACTTGGTCGAGAAGGTGCTTTCTTCTTGATTTTCGTTCACCATTGCCCGGACAGAGACTCGGTCTGTTCGGGCATCGATAGAAAAATGTCGCCTCCATGCTTTTTTCCGCGCCCAGCACTACGGTTATGATCCTTGCCGCCCATCCTGCCGGGGAACTTGAAAAAAGAGCCGCAGTCTTACAACAGGATTTTCAGCCGTTCGACGGTGGCCTGGGTGATGGGCTTGGGGATGACCGTTTCCACCGATGGCCGGCCTGACACCTCAAGGAGCTTGCCGGGATCGTCAAAGCTGGTGATGACGATGACCTTCGGCTCTTTCTTGAGAAATCCTTTTTGGAAGGCATCTTCGATGATGGTGAGAAAGGTCTCGCCATCCACCACCGGCATGACAAGATCGAGGAGAACGACATCCGGCTGGTATTTCAGGTAGCGGAAAATAGCCTCGGTACCATTTGCCGCCTCAAAAATCTCACATCCAGGCACATTCTTCAGCAGATGATTTTTGAGAATGGTTCTGGCTGTTATCTCATCATCGACGACGAGGATCTTCATCCGTTTCCCCCCCAAGGGAGCATGACCGGTGGTGCGTTTGCGGGAACTCGACTCATTTCAGCCGACACTATTGCTTCGGTGGTTAAATATGTAAACCGTCATTCCCGCGAAGGCGGGAATCCAGAGGGATGGATGCCCGACGAAAGCATTCGGTCATGACGTATTTAATCGCCGGATCAATATAATACATATAGGCTTTTTTTTAAATGAGCAGTGTTATTTTTGTTGATGGAGCATATCGGCTGAGAATCGGGGCCGGCGGTTGCGGTCTATTCGTTGTGCAGCGACAGGTTGAATCGTCTTGCTACGGATTGGCGCAACGACTCATGGGCGGCAAGCACCCTGTGCCAGGCTGAATCGACCTCGGTCTTTTTTTTCCCCTGGCGTATACAGGCATCCAGCTCTGTTGCCGCAGCGCCCATTTTTTTTGCGGTGAAGATCGCGGACGAACCCCTGAGGCTGTGGCAACAGGCCAGTATCCCTGCCTGATCGCCAGCGGCCATTGCCGTGCCAATCAGGATGATCTGCTTGTCGGTATCGGCAAAAAAGGCCTTGGTTATCCGGCAGATGGTCGCCGCGTCGGTATAGGTGGCGACCAGAGCCTTCAAATCCAGGTCGAGATTTCCTACTGACGCTGCCAAGGCTGCCCCCGTTGTTTGTTGATTCCCGCAAGCCGGGAAGAGATGCGGTTCAATGGCGGCAAGAAGTTGCTCCGGGTCGAAGTTTTTTTCTGCATACCCGTCAAGGCCTGCGGCTAAAAGACGTTCCCGTTCGGCGATGGTCTCGGCTGTGAGGGCGATCACCGGAATGGCGCGGGTAGCCGGATGCTCCTTGATCCTGCGCGTGGCCTCCACGCCGTCAATGCCGGGCAGGCCGATATCCATCAGGATGATCTGGAAATCGGTGTCCTGGGCCAGGATGTCCAGCGCGGCTTCGCCGCTGGTGGCCGTGACGGCCTGCCAGCCCCGCTCGGCAAGGATACCGGCGAGGATCTCCAGATTGAAATCCCCATCCTCGACCACCATGATTCTGACAGTTTTTTGGGCACCGTTGTCCGCAACTGGAGAATACATCCGTGCCTCCATAACGTATTGCTTCGGTGATTAAATATTTAAACCGTCATTCCCGCGGAGAGCCTGCCCTCGCCCCGATCGGGGCGGGAACCCCATGAAGGTGGATGCCCGACTATAAAGCATTCGGGCATGAGGTATTTAATCGCCGGGTCAATTTATTCTATCCCGGAAAGCATGATACCCCACCATTAGCCAATCTGGAAGAGGTAAACGGTCTCGTTTGAGGGCGGTCAATCCGATCGTGGCCTGGCTGTTGCAAAACATCCAGCAAGGGTATCAAAAAAAGGGCCGCGCCTACAGCCGGGCATAAAAAAAGGTCTGACACGAACCGGTGTCAGACCTCTCGGAACCCTGCATCCATACCCGAGGATATTTCTGGGAAGGAGATGTCCTTCGCGAAACATCAGGAAGGGGAGGGCAGGCCGCTCATTATGGCCCTGCCATCGTCATCCGGCAATCCCTCCCGGTTCTTTTGCGGTAAGAGGATTTCTTCCATGGCCTGGGCGAGCTCTTCCATGCTGATTGGTTTCATGAGGAATTTCGCTATGCCCGCGGCTTTCGCCCGTTGCTCATCAACAAGATCGCTATGCCCGGTCAGCATGATAATTGGGATGTCCGGCCGGATTGCAAGCATCTTTTTTGCCAGGTCGACACCGGTGAGATACGGCATGGTTTGATCCGTGATCACCAGGTCGAATTTTTCCGGGATTGCCCGGAAGACTTCCAAGGCGTCACGGCTGTCGGTGAGGGCCATGACCTCACACCCGATCTGCTTGAGGACACATTCCCCCAGGATAATATTCAGTTCTGCGTCATCGACAAATAGTACCTGGGCACTGATCTTGGGCACGGCATTTTCTTTTCTTTGCGTTTGCTCAGGCTGGGTGCTCGTTTGCTCCAGCACCGGGAAAAACAGGGTGAAGGCCGTGCCTTCTCCCAAGGCGCTGCGCACAGAGATAGCCCCCTTATAACTCTTGATTATTCCATGGATTATGGCAAGTCCCAAGCCGGTTCCTTCTCCTTTTTCCTTGGTTGTGAAATACGGTTCGAAGATGCGTTGCCGGGTTTGCTGGTCCATCCCGTGTCCGGTATCGGTCACGATGAGACGTACATATTTTTTCCCGGTTATCAGTTCGGGCGTCTCGTCGAACAACGCCTGGTCGATCATGACTTCATCGAGTTGTACCGTAAGTGTGCCGCCCTTTTCACGCATGGCATGGTAGGCATTGGTCCCGAGATTCATGATAATCTGGTGGATTTCGGTGGAGTCGGCCAGGACCGAGGCGCACTGCATGTCTACCTGTGCCTCAATCGCAATGGTGGTTGGCAAGGTGGAGCGGAGCAGCTTCAGCGCTTCCTTGAGCAGATATTGCAGTTGCAAGGGATTTAGTTCGTGTTCCCTGTGCCGGCTGAAGGTCAATATCTGCTTGATCAGGGCGGCGGCCGAGACCCCTGCGGTTTTGATGGCAGCGGCAAACTGGTAGTGGTCTGATTTTTCCGGAAGCGCATGGAGCAACAGTCCGGCATAGCCGAGGATGGACTGCAACAGATTGTTGAAATCGTGGGCAATGCCGCCGGCCAGGGTGCCGATTGCCTCCATCTTCTGGGCTTGGCGAAGCTGGCCTTGCAGTTTCAGCCTCTCCCTCTCGTCCTCCACCCGTTTCGAGATATCGAGAAAACTTTCCAACAGACAGGCGCGGCCATTGAGTTCCAGCTCCACCACGGATTTGAGAATCGGCAGCTTCTTGCCGCCGGCCTGCAGGAGCATCTGGCCGGAGTTGTCAAGGTGGTGTCCCATATCCAGGACCGGGCACTGTTCCCTGTCCGCCGGGCAGATAGTTTGATAACATTT
>JAZDIS010000113.1:0-5145 GCA_043804705.1 Pseudomonadota bacterium
TGTCAATTCAGCCATCCGGTCGGGGCCGCCTATTGCAAGCCCCTGCTCAACCTGTCGATAGAGGAATCCGGCGCCGCGCTCAAAGGGGCGCACAAACAAGACCCGGTAGAGGGCATCGAAGTACCAGCCGTTTTGCAAAAAATCCGCAAGCTTCGGCGCAATGGACTCTGACCTGTTTCGCCATCTGCCGTCAGCGTAAAGAACGTACGCTAAGGCCAGACCAGCCAAGGCAACGACAGCGGCCACTGCTTGCAGGGACAGTTCCACTGCAAAGGAAAGTTCCGAAGGAGCAACCGGAGTGAGCGGCTGAAAAAATTCGCCGAGCCAGCTGCCCAGGCCCAGATATTCGGGCAGGTTCATCAGCTCACCGAACAAACCAAGCAGTGCCAATGGAATCAGCAATCTCTCCATGAAATGACTGCCGGCCGCTACCTCGTGACCTTCTCCGTGAAAAACCACAAACACCATCCGAAAAGTATACACGACAGTCAGCAGGGCGGTGACAAGACCCAGCAGGTAGAGACCACCGTAGAGGATTCCGCCTTGGACAAATACCGCCGCCAGGATGCCATCCTTACTGAAGAAGCCCCCGGCAAGAGGCAGCCCCGCCAGACAGGCCGACCCGGCCAGAAACGGCCAGTAAGTGCCGGGCAGGCTTTTTCGCAAGCCACCCATGCGAAAAATGTCCTGTTCATGGTGCAGAGCGCTGATGACGCAGCCCGCGCCGAGAAAGAGCAGGGACTTGTAGAAGGCATGCTCCAGAAGGTGAAAAGTTGCCGCGGTAAGAGCACCACTGCCCACACCAAGCATCATGTAGCCGAGCTGACTCATGGTCGAATAGGCCAAAATTCTCTTCAGATCCCGCTGTACCAGGGCGCAGGAAGCAGCATAAAATGCGGTGACTCCTCCGGTCACGGCGATTGCCGCGCAGACCGTTGCCGACAAGCCGATCAACGGAAAAAACCGGATCAGCAGGTAGACACCGGCAGTGACCATGGTGGCCGCATGGATCAGTGCGGAAACCGGGGTCGGACCGGCCATGGCATCCGGCAGCCAGACCATGAGTGGCATCTGAGCTGACTTCCCCATCGCTCCACCCAGAAAGAGCAAACCTATGGCTGTGACGATCCCTGCCGGCAGCAGCGCTGCCATCCCATTGATTTCATTAATGGAAAGAGTTCCGCACAGCAGGAAAAGCCAGAAGATTGCCGCCGCGAAGGCCGTATCGCCGATACGGGTGACAAGAAAAGCCTCGCGCCCGGCATCGGCATTTTTTTCCTCCCGGTACCAGAAACCGATCAGGCCGTAGGAGCAGAAGCCGACACCTTCCCAACCGAGGAACAGAAGGGGGAGATTTCCGGCCAGTACCAACAGGAGCATGGCCCCGATGAACAGGCTCATCAGTGAAAAGAAGCGGGCATAGTCGCCCTCTCCGCTCATATAGGCGTGCGAAAAGAGCAGGATGATGCCGGAGACAAATGTTACCATCAGGCACATCACCGCAGCAAGGGGATCAAAATAAAGGGAAATGGGTGCCTGCAGATCAAAGGCCGACAGCCAGCGGAACAGATCAAGGGTTACGGGCGAGCGATACTGGAGAAAGGCGCACAGCGATGAAATAAAAGAGCCGACAACAGCCCCGCTGGCCACCAGACTGCTGATGCGGCGGGGAAGACGCATGCCTGCCAGGGCGATGAACACACCCGCCAGAATCGGCAGAAAGAGTATCAGGGGCAGAAACAGGTCCATGCTATTCCCCCAGTTCACGGAACTCATCGGAATCCACGGTCTTCTTCCGACGATGGAGGTAGACCACCAGGGCGAGGGCCAACGAAACTTCGGCCGAGGTCATGGCAATGATGAATAGGGCAAAGACTTGGCCGTCCGCGTTTCCCCACGCTGCAGAACCGCCGACAAACACCAGGATTGCCGCGTTGAGCATGATCTCGATGCCGATCAGCATCATGATAAGGTTAGCACGCCAGACCAGCAGACACAAAAGCCCCAGCGAAAAGAGCATCCCGGACAGTAAAAGAACATGGGACAGGGGAACGATCATCTGCGCCTCCCCAAGTACAGAGCACCCACCAGAGCAAACAGCAGCTGCAGGGAGATGATCTCCACCGCGACGCCATAGTTTCGGAACAGGACTGTTGCAAATGTCCTGATGTCAATCTGAGCAGGAACGGCAGGGGTACCGGAAAAGGGCAGGGCTACCAGAACGGCAAAAGACCCAAAAATTACCAGGCTCAAAACCAGTGCCGGCCACCAGTCGCGGAAGGCTGGCCTGTTTACTTTTTCAGGATGTCCAAGGTCCAGCATCATGATGACGAACAGGAACAGCACCATGATAGCTCCGGCGTAGATGATCACCTCGAAAACCGCTGCCAGAGGGGCTAGGAGAAGATAAAAGATCGCCGCCAGGCCGAAAAAAGAAGTGGCCAGATAGACAATTGCATGGACCGGATGGCGCTCGGTCACGGCAAGAAGGGTCGCAATCACCACAACCGCCGCGAGTATGTAGAATACGATCTGTTCCATAGGAAAAATTGGGCACCGAAAATGTAGGGGTGAAGCACACGTTGTACCTGCTTCATCCGACTTCTCATGTGTGAACGAGGGCGAAGCGAAAACATTTGCTTCGCCCCTACCATATCCATTCTGGAAGCTTAAACAGTCAATTTTATTGTAAATATTGTGTCGTGTACCTTAAACCCTTTGCCCGGTTGGTTACGGTAGCAGACTCCTTGCATCCACCGGAGGATCTTCGTCCGGATTGCCGCCGCGCGGGTTTACCACGCCGATACCGCTGTGACGATAAAAATTATAGTCCGGATCCTTCCCGCAACCATCGATGAGCAGGTCTTCTTTTTCATAGACCAGGTCCATGATGTCCCGTTTACATATTTCAAAATCAGGTGTCATCTGGATTGCCATGGTCGGACACGCCTCGGCGCAGAAACCGCAAAAGATGCAGCGAGAGAAATTGATACGGAACCAGGCCGCATAACGACGGCCATTTGACCTCTCCGCGGACTGCATGGATATGCAGTCAACGGGACAGGCAGCGGAACAGAGATAACAGGAAACACACCGCTCCTCACCGTCCGGGTCACGGGTGAGAACGATCCTCGCCCTATAGCGGGGAAAGGGGGTGCGCTTCTCTTCGGGATACTGGATCGTTACAGAGCGTCGCCCCATATGGCGCAACGTTGTCCAGAAACCGAGGCCGATTGCCTTTATGTCAGAAAAAAAGGACATCGTTCTCTCTGTGAATTCCTGGGAAGAAAGGTGGCGTTACTTGCCGAAAAAACACAGGGGCGCACTAGCGCCCCTATTCATCCACTATACCGCCAGTTTGGCTCGCTGGAGTTTTACCAGCAGCGCCAGGGTGTCCGGATGATTATTGGTCTCGGCGTACGTGAGAGCGGTATTACCGGTCAAAGTCTTGGCGTTCGGGTCGGCACCGAAATCAACCAGGTAGTTGACGCATTCGTTGCAGCCGTAATTCGAGGCAAACATCAAGGGCGTATGGCCATCGCGGTCACGGGCTTCAACCACGCACCCGGCCTCCAGAAGCGCCTTGATCACCTCCGCGTGGCCGTTGGCCGCGGCGTAGTGCAGCGCAGACTTCCCCTTGTTGCTTCGTGCATCTACGTCCGCACCCCGGCGGATGAGATCACTGACCCCTTCAAAATCCCCTGTCTTGGCCGCCTCGATGAGCGGAGTGTGGCCGTGCCTGTCTGCTGCATTCACATTTTCAGTCATAAACACTTCCTCCTTTTGGTAAAGTGTCCTGCCATGTTCTGTGCCTTGCCAAACGAAGCCGAAAATTCTTGTACGATACTATAACATCATTATGAACCACCCGGTAGCAAGAATGTTCAACAGCGCGAGAGGTGTGAGAACTTTCCAGCCAAGATTCATCAACTGGTCATAGCGAAGCCTCGGAAGGGTGCCGCGCATCCAGATAAAGAGAAAGGCGAAACCGAGCACCTTGAGGGCAAACCAGACCGGTGGCGGCAGCCAGGGACCATGCCAGCCGCCGAGGAAAAATGTTGCAGCCAAACCTCCAAGCACGAGCACATTTATATACTCTCCCACGAAAAACAGACCAAAACGCATCCCCGAATATTCGGCATGAAATCCGGCAATAAGTTCGCTCTCCGCTTCGGGCAGATCAAAGGGCACCCTTTTGCATTCGGCTGCGATACTGATCAGAAAGATAAGGAATGCCACTGGTTGGTAGACAATGAAAGGCACCGACGCCTGGGCAGCAACAATGTCTCCCAAGCGGAAGGAATGGGCCAGCATGACAACCGGAACGAGGGAAAGCGCCATGGAAAGCTCATACGAAATAAGCTGGGCAAGCCCCCGAATGCTCCCGAGAAGAGCATACTTCGAATTTGACGCCCAACCTCCCAGCGCCACCCCGTAGACAGCAATGGATGAAAGGGCCAGGAAGAACAGCAGTCCGATGTTAAGGTCCACCACCTGAAGCGCTATGTTTCGTCCAAACAGGGTCAGCGGCGGCCCAAAAGGAATCACGGAAAAGGTCAGGATCGCCGGGATGGCAGCCATGGCAGGTGCCAGATAAAAAAGCCACCGATCGGCCCCCCTGGGACAGACATCTTCCTTGGTCAGCATCTTGATCACATCAGCCAATGGCTGGAGGAGGCCCAAAGGCCCGACCCGATTCGGCCCCTTGCGGTCCTGGATCCAGGCGAGGACCCGCCGTTCGGCCAGGACCAGATAGGCGGCCGCTGTCATCACCACTCCATAGAGTACTGTAAGTTTGGCGAGCAACAGTAGCATGTCTAACGTATCAGTTGGCATTTCGTAACTCGAATCGGTTGGCTGGCATTCTGATTGCCGATGACGATTGACGCTGGGCTGCTACAAAACCCGCTCTCCCTCACATTCCGGGTCAAGGTTCCGCAAAATCTCCCAGCGTCCGGAAAGGGGGTCCATGATTTGCTCCGCTCCCATCCGCTCCGCCAGATCGGCAATAATCCGCCAGGCCGGTCGCGGCTCCCCCCCCGGGGCATCCTTCCGGTGCACCCGGGCCGGATGCAGCGCTATCGGGTTGAGCCCCTTGATGGGCAGCCCCGGATCCATGACTTTCCGGAAGCGTTGCGCCCTGCC
>JAZDIS010000114.1:0-4184 GCA_043804705.1 Pseudomonadota bacterium
CGTAGCTGCTAGGCAGAAGCCTGCGACATGTGCTGGTGCACATGAGCAGGCTGATATAGCTGAGTTGAGCAGCTTGTCTGCTCAAACGAAACTTATACCCTCTGGGTGCAACAACGCAGATGCGGTGCTGCTGAGCGTTTACGCCAAGTTAAGAGGAAGCCAGTCGATATCCTTTGCCTTGAGAGGGCCAAGAACAATGGCAGACAGCGGCCTGCTGAAAATCAGCGCGGCCAGCTCGGCAATATCCTCCGGCCGCACCTGGTCAAAACCTGCGGCAACCTCGTCAAAGGAGACATAGCGGCCAAAGGTCAGTTCGTTTCTGGCGATTCTGGTCATCCGCGACTCCATGTTCTCGGCGGAAAGGAAGATCCCGGCCTTGGCGTAATCCTTGGCCCTGGAGAGCTTTGCCGCGGAAACAGTGGTCTGGCGCAATCCCTTGATTTCCCTGGCCACCAGGGCCATGGCCTTGTTCACCACCGCCGGATCAACCCCAAGATACACGCCGAGGTAACCGCTGTCCGTAAACGAGGAGAGGTAGGAATAAATGGAGTAGGCCAGCCCCGCCTTCTCGCGCACCTCCTGAAAAAGCCGGGAGCTCATGTTGCCACCGAGGAGAACGTGCAACAGATAGAGGGCATAGCGCTCGGGGGCGACGAGGGGCAAGCCGTAGGTGCCGAGGACCAGATGGGCCTGCTCCAGGTTCTTCTTGTGGAGCTTGCGCACCGGGGCAAGAACCGAAGGAGGCTGCCGCCGGGCACCTGTATTCGGGCCGGTCAGGGGGCCAAGCTGCTTCTGCCAGAGGTGACAGAACCGATCGTGCGCCACATTGCCGGAGGCGGCGACGACGATCCTGTCCGGCGTGTACTCGCGGCGCATATATTCCCGCAGACCGGCGGAATCCATGGCTGCCACAACCTCCCGCTGTCCAAGAACCGTATAGCCCAAGGGGTGTTCCCCCAGAGGTTGCCGGTAAATAATTCATGGATCCGATCGTCCGGGGTGTCTTCCACCATGGAGATTTCCTGGAGTATTACCTCCCGCTCCCGAACCACCTCTTCTTCGGCAAAAAGCGAATTCCGGAAGATATCCCCCATCAGCCCGATAAGGTGTTCCACCTGGTCATCAAGGACAGTGGCGTAATAGGAGGTGGTCTCGCCGGAGGTGAAGGCATTGGACATGCCGCCCAGGGTGTCGAACTCCTGGGCGATCTCCTGGGCCGTCCGGCTGGTCGTGCCCTTGAAGAGCATGTGCTCGACAAAATGGGCGCTCCCGTTGTTGTGGGGCTGTTCGTCGCGGGCGCCCACGTCCACCCAGATCCCTGCCGAAACCGTGCGGGAAGGAATCTTTTCGGTGATGATCCGGATGCCGTTGTCGAGTACGGTTTTCTGGTAGCTGTTGGCCACAATTTTCCTTACAGGTTACAGTGCGATACGGAAAAAGGGGAAAGAGGGCCGCGCCCCCCTTCCCCTTGGAAGAATCTAAAACATTACCCGAAGGAAATGGCTCAGGAACCAGACTCCTCCTGGATGACAGCCTTGCGGCTCAGACGGATCTTGCCCCGCTGATCGATCTCCAGAACCTTGACCCTGACCTCGTCGCCTTCCTTGAGAACATCGGTGACCTTCTCGACCCGCTTGGTGTCAAGCTCGGAGATATGCACCAGGCCGTCAACCCCCGGCATGATCTGAACGAAAGCCCCGAAATCGAGGATCTTCTGGACAACGCCGTCGTAGATCCGGCCGATTTCAGGATCAGCGGCGATCTCGTTGACCTTGGCGATAACCGCCTGGGCAACCAGGCCGTTGGGTGCGAAAATCGTCACCTTGCCGGAATCCTCCACATCCATCTTCACCCCGAAATCAGCGGTGATCGACTTGATCATCTTGCCGCCCGGGCCGATGAGGTCGCGGATCTTGTCGGGGTTGATCTGCAGGCTGAAGATCTTGGGCGCATGCTCAGGCACATCCGCCCTGGGCTGCTCGATGGCCATCTTCATCTTTTCCAGAATATGGAGGCGGCCGCCCCTGGCCTGGGCCAGAGCGCTGGTAATGATCTCCTTGGAAACGCCTTCGATCTTGATATCCATCTGCAGGGCGGTGATGCCCTCGTCGGTGCCGGTGACCTTGAAGTCCATGTCGCCGAGATGATCTTCATCACCCAGGATGTCCGAGAGGATGACGATGGTCTCGCCGTCCTTGATCAGACCCATGGCCACGCCGGAAACCGGTTTCTTGATCGGCACGCCCGCGTCCATCAAGGCAAGACTGCCGCCGCAGACCGTGGCCATGGAGGAGGAGCCGTTTGACTCCAAGACCTCGGAGACGATCCGGATCGTGTAAGCAAACTCATCGCCTTTGGGCAGCACGGCAGACAAAGCCCGCTCGGCCAGGGCGCCATGCCCGATGTCCCGACGACTGGGACCACGCATGAAACGAACCTCGCCCACGCAATAGGGCGGGAAATTATAATGCAACATGAAGCGCTTGAAGGACATGCCGGTGAGGGATTCAACCCGCTGCTCATCATCGCCGCTGCCCAAGGTGGCGGAAACCATGACCTGGGTCTCGCCCCGGGTAAACAAAGCGGAGCCATGCACTTTCGGCAGGGCCGCGACTTCACAGCTGATCGGGCGAATCTCGTCAAAACGGCGGCCGTCTATCCGGCACTGATCCTTGACGATCCGGTCGCGCATCATGGTTTTATTCAGGGAATGGAGATGCTCCTTGGCCTCCTTGAGGCTATCGGCATACTCTTCGCCAAGGGCGGCAACAACATTCTTCTGGAGCTGATGGTACAGCTCGCTGCGCTGCTGCTTGTCGGCCATGGTAATGACCGCCTGCATCCCTTCGCGGGCCAGCTCTGCGACCTTGGCCTTCAAGGCCTCGTTGACCACCGGCGGAGCAACCGCCATCTTGGCCCGGCCCACTGCGGCCCGCATCTCTTCCTGCATATCCAGGATGGGTTGCAGCGCCTGGTGGCCGAAAAAGATACCCTCTAGAACCTCGGCTTCAGAGAGGCTGTCCGCCCCGCCTTCCACCATGACCACGGCATTCCTGGTCCCGGCCACGATGAGGTTCAACCGGGATTTTTCCCACTCTTCCGGACTGGGGTTGAGCACATACCGGCCATCAATATAGCCCACCTTTACCCCGGCAACCGGCGCATTGAAAGGGATGTCGGAAACGATCAGCGCACAGGAGGCGCCGATCATGGCCAGCACATCGGGGTCGTTCTGCTGATCGGCCGAAAGAACCGTGGCGATCACCTGGGTTTCATGCTGATAGCCTTTCACAAACAGGGGCCGCAGGGGACGGTCGATAAAACGGGCGGAAAGGGTTTCCTTATCGCTGGGCCGGCCGATTTCCCGCCGGAAAAAGCTGCCCGGAATACGGCCCACCGCATAAAACCGCTCCTGATACTCCACGGTGAGGGGGAGAAAATCGATTTCCGCCTTGGGATCCTTGGCCGCCGTGGCCGTAACCAGCACCACGGTTTCGCCATAGGTTACCAGGGCCGTGCCGTTTGCCTGTTTTGCCAAGCGTCCAGTCTCAATGGTGAGGGGCCGTCCGCCAAGATCAATCGTTACTTTTTTAAACATATACTCTCCTCTAACAGCCGCCCTTTCCAATGCCGGGGAGCAATTGCGCCACCCGGATTTAGCTCGGGCGAAATATATTACCGCAATGGGAAGGTGGTGTCTTCGCTACCCCAGCCGCACTCAGAAGCGGCGATGCCGGATTGCACACAGGGGCAAAAATGATGGGCTCGTGATAACCCAAAAAGTCACAGGTCCGTTACAAAAAATTAAACAAGTACACATCGCCACCGTTGTAATCGCGTTTTTTTGTGCGATTACAACAAAAATGGAGCCACCGCCAGAAACCCGGCGGTGGCTGTTATCGCATCTTACTTTCTGATGCCAAGCTTTTGAATCAGGTCACGGTACAGGTCAACATTTTTGCCCTTGAGGTAGTTCAGGAGCCGCCGTCTCTGGCCGACCAGCTTCAGCAGCCCGCGCCGGGAATGATGGTCTTTCTTGTGTTCCTTGAAATGCTCGGTCAGATAGGTGATACGGGAGCTCAGCAGGGCAATCTGCACCTCTGGGGAGCCGGTATCTTTTTCGTGATGGGCGTATTGGGTGATGATTTCTTTTTTCTGTTCCGCTTGCAGTGTCATGACTTCCT
>JAZDIS010000115.1:0-4901 GCA_043804705.1 Pseudomonadota bacterium
GGCTGGAAAACACAGGGCTTTCGGCGACAAACGCGACATGTTTCCTTCAACCGTGGAAGTAGTTCGCAAGTTGCGCCCGAAGTCCTTCATTGTCGAGAACGTTAAGGGGCTAACCCGCTCAAGCTTCGCTAACTATTACCAATACATTCTCCTGCAACTGGAATTTCCAGAGGTTGTGCGCAAGGACTGCGACAGTTGGCAGGAACACATGAAACGGCTCCAGGCCGAAAAGACATCGGGTGCCCTGCACCTGTCCGGGCTGACCTACAACGTAGTCCCTACCTTGGTAACCGCAGCCGACTTCGGTATTCCACAAAAGCGCGAGCGTGTTTTCATTGTTGGTTTTCGTTCCGATCTGGGGATAAAGTGGTCGTTTCCGCGGACGACACACAGTCTCGACGCCCTTTTGTACTCCCAGTGGGTCACGGGAGAGTACTGGGAACGCCACGGGATTTCACGCAAATCCCGCCCCGCGCTCCCGGCAAAATTAAAAGGCAAGGTCCGTAAACTGGCCGACATGCTGTTTCCCCTTACGGAACAGCCTTGGAGAACGGTTCGAGACGCCTTGATCGATATCCCCGACCCTCGGCGGTGCAATGAGCTGGATTTCCTGAACCACAACTTCCAGGGTAGTGCAAAGGTTTATCCTGGGCACACTGGGAGTCCACTGGATTTGCCAGCCAAGACCCTGAAAGCAGGGGATCATGGTGTCCCTGGCGGAGAAAACATGATGGTTCTCGAAAACGGAGATGTTCGCTACTTTACCGCAAGGGAATCAGCGCGTCTGCAAACCTTTCCGGATGGCTATGTTTTTCATGGTTCATGGTCGGAAACAATGCGCCAACTTGGCAATGCCGTACCTGTTGCCTTGGGTCGCCGCGTGGCGGCGTCCGTCGCGGAGCGGCTTGCCGAGTCAGAGCTTCATAAACTGGCCCGGTCCAGAGGAAGGAATGTTGCATGACAGACAATAAAGTAATTC
The DNA here is from genome assembly GCA_043804705.1 of Pseudomonadota bacterium. GTDB lineage: Bacteria > Desulfobacterota > Desulfobulbia > Desulfobulbales > Desulfurivibrionaceae > Thiovibrio. The sequence goes on from JAZDIS010000115.1 coordinate 980, forward strand.
CATTCAATCCTCTCGCCAAGCGTCATTTGGGAGAAAGCGTCGGACAGGCAATGCTCCGACAGCCGGTGATTCCCATATCCGAGCTGCAACGCTTCGATGGCGCTGGCATATATGCGATCTATTATTCCGGTAAATTTCCGGGCTACGAAACCATCGCCAGCCGGAACAGGGAGAGCCTCTTCACCGCTCCCATCTACGTTGGGAAAGCAGTTCCGAAGGGTGCGCGCAAGGGCGGAGACTTAGAAGCGAACCCAGGCAAGGTCTTATATAACCGCTTGACGCAACACGCACGCAGCATCGAGGAGGCATCGAATTTAGACGTTGCGGACTTTCATTGCCGATACTTGGTTGTGGATGACATATGGATACCTCTCGGCGAGTCTCTTCTCATCGCGAAATTCGATCCTCTGTGGAACAAACTCATAGATGGATTCGGCAACCACGATCCCGGCAAGGGACGACATGCTGGACTGCGGCCACGCTGGGATGTGCTGCATCCCGGTCGTTCCTGGGCTGATCGATGCCAACCCCGGGAAGAAACAGCGAAGCAAATCATTCGCGAAGCAAGTGATTATTTACGCAATAATCCCCCACCAGAAGACCCGTTAATGACTACCACCTGAACGTTTGCGGAGGCATGGGGTCAAAAACCGAACTCGGACAAGAGATCGTCGACCAGATCCTGTTTGAGGGAGGAAGGAGCACTGGTGGCATGAACCCCGCGCAGCATCTCCTTCTTTTTTTCCAGATTTTCCAATGAACCATTCTTCTTGATGTTGAAAATCACCAGAACCTCGATAAGCCAGTCACGAATCTGGTTGAGATCAACGATGATTTTCTCCATCTTCTGCCGGGCAACATCCTGGTAAGACTGGGAAGCAATGATATCAAACAGGGCGGCCTTCATCTCGACAATGGCCGCCTTGGCTTGCGCGCTATCCCCGCCTGTCTGGCGCAGCATGTTTTCAAGCTCCTCGACATACATGACAATCCTGTCGGACTTATCGAGAACGGCACCGGTGGACTGCTCCATGAGCTGCACCACATCCTGGGCATGACTCAACACAAAGGGCGCCTGTTCGCCGGCATTGGCCAAGGGCACCTGCACGGTCTTCATGTTGACCAGCATGGCGTTGATCTTCTTGGCCAGCAAGGAAAGCACGCCCTCGGCGTCAACCTCCGGCATATCCCCCTTGTATTCTCCCCGCAGGAAAGAATCGGTGATCTCCACCAGAGAGGCTATGCTTTTTTCAAAGTGTGAATTGTTGTTTTTTGCCATGATGTTCACTGCTTCCTTGCCAAAAAAATATGAGATTTAAACGGGTTACACAGAGCACCCATTTCTAATACTGAAAAAACCCTACCGAAAAAATACGGCAAAAGCAACCAAAAACGCCTGCTCTCACACAGGGAAAATACGTATTTTCAGCCAAATGACATACATCTCCAAATCAACGATAACGCGATGCCGTGGCGTAAAAAAGCTCTTTTGCGGCATACATCTGCCTGTCCGCCTCTTTGGCCAGAGCTTCGGGAGGATGCCTGTCCGTGCCGGCCTTGCCCAGGCTGACCGTGACCGGAAACTCGGTGCCGTCCGGCAAGGGAATGCTGAGACCGGAAAAAATCCGGCCTTGCAGCCGTTCGATAAAATGTCCCGCATCCTCGTCCGTGCTGTTGGTGAGCAGGACAATAAACTCGTCTCCGCCGGTCCGCGCCGCGATATCGGTCTTGCGCAGGGTGCTCCGTAGAGCTTCGGCAACGGTGACAATCAGACGGTCGCCGGTTTCATGGCCGTAGTGGTCATTGAGTTTTTTGAGCTGGTTGATATCTCCCAGCACTAAAGCATGATGCATCCCGTACCCGTGAAATTTTTCCTGCTCTTCCTCCAGGGCCTGGGTCAGATACCCCCGGTTGAAAAGTCCGGTCAGGGCATCCTTGTTCGCCTTTTCCTCAAGCTGGCGCAAAAGCAGCTGATTCTGAAAATAAGCGCCCAGCGGTTCCGTGACCAGGCGGAGGATGTCAAGATCTTCCGGGTCAAGAGTGCCTTCCAGCACCACCAGCCCCACCCGCTGTCCCTGTGCCCCAACCAGTGGAATCTGGGTGCTTTTCCGCCAGGGAAGAACCGTATCGGCAAGAAGCCCTTCGGAATTGAGCCGCAGCAGATCCCGTGACATGCAGGCCCTGGTCACGGCCTTCCACTCCGCGGCAGTCATCCCGCTCTGATGGGAAAGCCAAATATTACCCGCCCGGATGTCGTTGACTATAAGGCCTGCCGCGCCGGCATGGATATCCGGCAAGATCGTGTCGATAAAATATCCGGCCACCTCATTGATCCCGGTCACCTTCTGCAGGTAGATGCCGAAATCGACAAGAAGAGACAACACCTTATTTTTGTTTGCAATTTCTTCCCTGTTGGCACGAATCTGGCCAATCAGGTCGACCTGCCGCGTGATATCCCGAAACAGAAGCAGTCCCCCTTTGCCGTTGGGGGCGACGGAAAATATCTCCGTATAGACCCGTCCTTCTCTTTCATGGCTTTTCTTCTGCCCGCTCGCCTCGTTGAACCCTCGCTGGGCAGGGCAGTCAGGGCATGGAGCGCTGTTGCCGAACAGCTCATGGCAATAGGTTCCGTTTTGACCGGGAAACAGGTCCGACACCGCCAAGTTTTGCCGCTTCACCAGAAAATTTTCATCCACGGCAAGGAGGGCTTCCGGGAGATTATCCATGAGCTGGGTCAAAAACTCCTGCTCTTCCTGATTCAGACGGCGGCGACGTTCAAGAAGAATATTCTTGGCCTGCAACTCTTTCCGGTCAAGGTCGCTGCGCCGGAGCAGGGTAATTTCCTGGGTTACTTCGTGGATGGTGAGCAGGCTCTGCCCCTGCCACCTCTGGCAGAAAACCTTCAGGAAGATGTCTCCGCTCTGGCCCTTGATGGTCAAGGACTGACGCTTGCCCGGCTGATCTTCTCCGCCGGCCGGACACCCCTCGCATCGCTCGTCGGTGCCGAACAACGCCTGGTGACAGGACTGGCCGGCCATCGAAAGCCCTGCCCGGCTGAAAAAATCCAGGGCAACGCCATTGGCCAAGACAAACCGGCAGTCTTGGCCGCAGAGCAGAAGCCCTGCCTGCACGGCATTGAATAATTCCTGGATATCCAAGTTTGGCAGAAACACGCCGGATTCCCCCTTAACAACCACGATCCGAAAAAGAGCAGATTTCAATAACAAAATAGCCTATCAAAACACGGGACTTTTTTACAAGGAAAAGAAAAATGGCCCGAAAAATACAGAGGAGTCAGTACCGATGCAGCCCAATTTCCCGCCACTTTTTATCAAGACGCTTTTCCGAGACAGGATAGGCTGTCCCCAGCTCCTGGGCAAAGAGCGACACCTTAAACTCTTCAATCATTTCCCGATATTCCCGCAGATGTTCCCTGAGGGCCGCGTTTGGGTTTTCCCCGCTCATGGCCCGGGCATAACGCTCCTCATGGAGAGCGGCCTGCCTCGCTTTGAGCGCATCTTTAGCCGGCGAAAGCCGGGCCCGTTCAACCCGGATACGCAGGGCCTTGAGATAGCGGCACATCGCCGGCAGACGCGGCCTGGCGACCCATTGCAAAAAATCAGCAGGCACAATCAGCGCCACCTGTCGACGGTACCCGGCAAACTGCTCTGCCTGACCAACCCCGCCCGGTTTACCGGGCAGAGCGGAAAACTTGGCAATGGCGTCCAGGGTTGCCCGCCGTTCCTGCAACACCCGCTCGACCTCGGCAAAGATCTCCCGGCAGAGGGGAGCAAGCCCCTGTCTCCGCACCTCCTCGACCTTGGCGCCAAACTGCCCGGCCGAGGGCACCAGGCCGTCGCGGATCTCAAACACCGAATACAGAACAAAATGCCACAGGTCTTCATTGGTCTGCTCGTGGGTG
>JAZDIS010000116.1:0-3573 GCA_043804705.1 Pseudomonadota bacterium
TAAAGGCGGGGCAACCGCTGCACTGCGTACAGATCATCCCGGAAAAAAATACCGGCCTGCCCCCTGAATATTACAGCTTCGAGGGTCTGGCCGCCGATCTTGCCGATTTCTCCCTGGAGATCGACGGGATGACCGTGGCCATGCTCCAGCAGATGCTCGACAGTAATTATCTGCGGATGATGCCGGATGGGTCGTTTCGCTGCGCCGAGAATACCGGCAAGCTTGTCAGCGTGATGAACCGTGCTTTCCCGAGCATGAAGGGGGTTCATCTTTCCGCCTATCTGGCCCAGACCATCGAGGAGGCGGTGAGCGGCAGAAAAACTCTGGCTGGCGCCTTGCAACAGTTTGATCAGACCATGATGATGCGGGGCGAGGTGCTGGTGAAAATGGCGGTGCCGGTTGCCACCCAGAAACGGGGGATCAGCTCGCGCAGCGTTATCAGACTGCCCGAAGAAGTGACCCCCGCAAAGGTTCAGGATTCAGGGGGAGAAGTTGCTCCGGCCCAGGCGGAGAAGGGGGCGCGGGATATTTCTGTTTCGGAGCCGGCTGTGGCGGCAGGGGGGGATGCGCAACCGCCACCGGAGTCGAGCATGGAGGCTGCCGCCGTCCCGGCCCCTGTGGCCGAGCCGGCAGTCGAGGCAGCGGCGCGGGCTTTGCAAGCGGGAGCGGATGACTCCGCAAGCGGCGCAGCGGAACCGGTTGACGGCAAAAGCGAAGAGGCCGGTCCCGGCAAGGAGGCTCAGGAGCCCATTGCCCTGGATGAATCTGCTGCGGCGGAACAGGTTGTTTCTCCTGAGCTTGCCGCGGCCACGGAAAAGATGTTTGCCGAGGCCGCGACCTCCATGGACGAGCCGGTACCTCCGGCGGCTCCCCCCGTTGTCGAGCCAGGTCCCGCCGGGGCGGAGCCGGCCAAGATATGTCCCGACTGCGGCAGGGTGTTGTTGTTGAAGGAAGATCGTTTCGGCAAGTACTGGTACTGTTCTGGGCATCCCGAATGCCGGCATTCTGAATCCTACGAAAAAGACGGCGGGCCGGGGCTGCTCTGTCCGGTCTGCCGGATTGGCACTGTGGTGACCAAGCATACGCCGACCGGGAAGATTTTTTATGTCTGTCCCGAGCAGGATTGTGAATTCATGGCCTGGTCAAAGCCCCGTGCCATTGCCTGTCAGGTATGCGATTCGCCGTTTCTGGTGGAAAAGAAGAATCTTGATGGCCGGGTCTCCCTGCGGTGTCCCAGGGCGGGCTGCACTTTCATGCGGCCCCTGTCCGGTAGTGGCGGCGCGGAAGGGGAACCTGCCGGCGCACCGGTGAAAAAAAAGGTGCTGGTGCGTCGCGTTGCTTCAGGAAGCGGGGGTGCCGGCGGGGCAACGAAAAAGGTCCGTATTGTCAGGAGGAAGACGTGACAAGAACAGCCAGGGCCTTTATTTGAGGATTGTTTCCATGTAGGCCAGAATTTCTTCGGCAAGGGGTGGGTTGTCAAGCAGCAGGGAAAACTCATGGTTGTACTTGAGGGCCGACTGGGTAAGATTGTGGCTTCCCACCAGACAGTAGCGGCGATCGATGACCGCCAGCTTGGCATGCGTTGTCCGTTCAAGCGAGTCGAAAAAAACCGCGACCCCGCCTTTTCTTAAGGCTTGGGCCGTCTCCTGGTTTGCCCGGTTGAGGGTCTGGTCATGGCTGGAATATTCCAGGATAACCCGCACCTCTACCCCCCGTTGTCTCGCCGCCACCAGTTCCTTGACAAGCCATGCCGGTCGGTTGTCTCTGGCCGGGCTTGTTTTGAAAAGAAACATGGCGAGATCGATACGCTGGGTCGCGCTTTTGATCAGGGCGGTCAGGGTGTCGCCATAGGCCGCATCGGTCAGGGCTCGGACTGCGCCGGGTTGGGCGAGGTTTTTTGCCGCCGGCCCGGGGCTGGTCGCCAGAGCCATCCCCGCAGCAAGCAGGCAAAACAGGAGGATGGCCGCCAAGGATATCGGGCGGGCGGGCATCCTCCTTTGCGGGATGGCAGGAGAAATCAGCTGGGCCACCAGGCTACGCCCATCCGGCGGATGAGGTTGAAGCCGCCGCCCAGGACCAGGTTGTTGGCCAGCCGCACATGGTCCAGAAAGATCTGGATCTCGGAAGAGCGGGTGCCTGCGTCGCAGATGATGAGCATTGTCTTGTTCTTGGGCAACTCCTGATACCGCTCCCGGATCTCGATGTAGGGGAGGGAGAGCCATTTGTCCTTGGTGTATTTCTCGACAAAGGGTCCGGCCTCGTTGGGGTGGCGGAGATCGAGGGCCACCCAGTCCGGCCGGCTGGAAAAATCGTCCATCCAGTTGAGAAATTCCCGGGTGCTCACATAGCGCAGCCGTCCGGCACACAGGTTGTCGGCTACGTTGGCCGTGGCGTTTAAGGCGTCGAGTGCCGTGGCAAAGGGGGGGGCGTAGGCCATTTCCAGCTGGCTGAGGTCGTCGATGGTGCCTCCCTGGCCGATGATGCCGGCGGCTGCATCGATCCGGGCCAGCACCGCGTCGCTCACGGGCCCGAAGCCCTGGCAGCCGAGCACCCTGCGGGTCTTGGTGTCAAAGATGATCCGCAGCGGGATCACGGCCTGGCTGGGGAAAAAATGGGCCCGGTCCGACTGGGCCGTGGTCACGGCGGCAGCGGCAAAGCCTTCGGCCAGGGCCGCGTCCAGGGAAAGGCCGGTGGCGGCGATGCAGCGCTCAAAGGCCTTCATGATGAAGCTGCCGATCCAGCCCTTGTACTTGGTGGGGATGCCGGCGAGATTGTCCCCCACGATCCTCCCTTCGCGATTGGCCAGGGAGCCCATGGGGGCGATGGAGCCCTTGCCGGTGATGATGTTTTTCACCTCGATGCAGTCTCCGGCCGCATAGATGTTCGGATCCGAGGTCTGGAGCCGCTCGTTGACCACGATATTGCCCATGGCTGAGACGAGCAGGCCTGCACCTTGGGCCAGCTCGCTTCGTGCCCTAACCCCCACGGCCATTACGACCAGATCCGCCTCCAGGGTCCGTTTGGGGGTGATCACCCGGCAAACCTTGCCGCCTTTCCCCTCGATGGCCGAGGCCCCTTCGCCGGTGAACACCGCCACCCCGCTTTCTTTAAGATGTGTTTCCAGCATGCGGGCGAAATCCCAGTCAACCAACCGGGGGAGAACCTGGGGCATGAATTCGAGGATGGTGGTTTCGAGTCCCCACAGTTCGGTGAAAGCCTCGGCCATTTCGATACCGATGGCGCCGCCGCCGATGACCACGGCCCGGCTCACCTCGCCCCTGGCGATCCGTTCCTTGATGGCAATGGCCTTGTGCAGATCGCTGATGGTGAAAACCCCGTCGAGATCCGCGCCGGGAATGGGCAGGACGTTGGGGCGGGCGCCGGTGGCAAGGACCAGATTGTCGTAGGGGATGCTCTCCTGCGTGCCGGAGGTGAGATCCTCAACGAGTACCAGTTTCTGCTGGCGGTCGATGGCCAGTACCAGGGTGTTGGTTCTGGCCGTTGCCCCCTTGGCCTTTAGAAAGAAGGCTTCGTCCCTGGTCATGTGGAAGCTGGTGTTGCGCAGCTCCTTTT
>JAZDIS010000117.1:0-7580 GCA_043804705.1 Pseudomonadota bacterium
AACACATCCCGGATAGGCAGGTTCCATCCCTTGGGGACGCCTTTAATGGTCGGGTCGTGTGTGAGGCTCAGGTGCGTCTTCACCATCATGGTGGCGTAGTCGGCGTACTGGGGATCGCTCTCCAGCATCTTGGCCTTGGCCAACGCCTCGGGAGACCAGTCAACCCCGTCGCCGCCGTATACTTCCTTGGTGATCATCTCAACCCGGTCGCGCAGTTTCATCTCCAGAGGATAGAGAAACTTGAAGTCGTTCTCTTCGTTGCAGGCATCGATAACCGTGTCGGCGAACTCAAGCGCTCCGTCGCCGCCCAGTTCCCAATGCTTGGATTCGGCGCAACGGGCACCGGCTGCCTCGGCGATCCGACGCACAACCTTGCACTCTGCGTCGGTGTCGGAATAGAAGCGGTTGATGCAAACCACCGGGTTGATGCCGGCCTTGCGGATGACATTGATCAGATGGACCATGTTCTCGCAGCCCTTCTCCACCAGTCCGATGTTCTCCTTGGTATAGGCGTCGTCCAGAGGCTTGCCCGGAACAACCTTCGGGCCGCCGCCGTGCATCTTCAGGGCGCGGATCGTGGCGGTGAGGACCGAGACATGGGCCTTGAGGCCGGAGTAACGGCATTTCACGTTCCAGAATTTCTCGAAACCGATATCAGCGGCAAAGCCGGACTCGGTGATGTTGTAATCAAAGAGTTTCAGGGCAACCCGGTCGGCGATGATGGAAGACTGGCCGACGGCGATGTTGGCGAAAGGTCCGGCGTGGACCAGGCAAGGGTTGTACTCGGCGGTGCACATCAGGGTCGGGTTGATGGTGTTGCGCATGAAAGCGGCCATGGCGTTGCCGACTTCCAGATCGCGGCAGGTTACCGGTTTGCCGCTCTTGTCAAAGGCCACGGTGATGTTGTTGATCCGCTCCTTCAAGTCCGCCAGGTCGGTGGCGATGGACAGGATGGCCATGAGTTCCGAGCCCACGGCGATGCCGAATTTGGACTGCATGGTGTAGCCGTCCGTCCGTCCGCCGAGGCCGATGACGATGTTGCGCAGCGCCTGGGCGCAGAAGTCGATGATCCAGCCGAACTCCACCCGGGTGGGGTCGATGTCGAGCCGCCGCATGCCGGTCAATCTCGCCAGCTGCTCATCGTTGTAGTTGCGCTCATGCTGCATGCGGGCGGTCATGGCCACCATGCCCAGGTTGTGGGCATTCATGATGTCGTTGATGTCCCCGGTGAGGCCCAGGGAGAACTCGGTCATCGGGATAAGCAAGGAGTTGCCGCCGCCTGCCGCAGTCCCCTTGACGTTCATGGTCGGGCCGCCGGAAGGCTGGCGCAGGGCGCCGCCGACATTCTTGCCGCGCTTGCCCAACCCTTCCATCAGGCCGCAGGAGGTGGTGGACTTCCCTTCACCCAGAGGCGTCGGGGTAATCGCCGTTACCTCGATGTACTTGCCGTCCGGCTTGTTTTTGAGACGATTCATAATTTTAAGGAAATCGAGCTTGGCCAACCTGCCCATGGGGAGAATTTCGTCTTTCTCGAGTCCCAATTTGTCCCGCCACTCCTCAGGGGTGGGCATGTTCTTTTCGGCAGCCTCGGAAATCTGCCAATCCGCCATATTCACCGCATCAAAAGCCATCTCTTTCTCCTTCTTGAAGTAAATTGTTCTCGATTTCTCTGTAGCAACAAAAACATGGGGCGCCAGGCTTAAGCACGCACCCCGGATTTTCTATTCCGTGGCAAAGGAGGCATCCGCGAAAACAGCCGGAAATCGCTCCTGAAAAGCCTTGGCCAGGGGGATCATCACCTCGCGCATGGAAGGCTCGGCATTCTTGGGGGTGCGCAGCTTAAAGATGTGCAGCCATTCCAGCAGATTGGCAAAAACAATAATCTCGGTCTTGCAGGAATTGGGCAGCACGGTGCGGGCGGCCTGGGGCGACGAGGTGGCCAGGAGCTTGAGATAGATCTTCTCCGTCTCCAGCATGGCCTTTTCCCAGAGCGTATACTCGCTGCTCCCCTCGCTGAAAAACATCGGGGCGATAAAGGTGACCTCGTTGCCGAACTTGTCATCGGCATACCGGCAATAGCGCTGACTTTCCTGCAAATAGGAACAGGGCCGGTGCCGGACGATCTCATGGGTCACGGCCCGGTTGGTTATAATCCGCACCGCCACATGGCGGTGTTTTGCCAAAAGATCCGCAGACAGGGCATCGACCTCGTCCAGCGAAAGCCGGGTAACGGCAACCCCGTCCTGGGGAAGCCAGCCGCGTTTCGGAGCCAGATCAAAAAAGAAGAGCGGATAGGCAGCGGCAAGATACCCGGCCATCCCCTTGATCAGCTTGACCTTGCCGTGATCGCGGGCCAGCTCCCGGAAGGCCCGGATCGTCCCGGTGATGAGCAGCACCTTTTTCTCCAGCCGGTCAAGCTGGACGTATTTCGGGATCACACTCAAAAACTGGACCACCAGGGATTCGCTGTCGATTTCGACCCGCAGAGTCAGGGCCGCCATCTCCATGACCGAATTGTGGCCATGCTTGACAATCCCCTTTATAAAAGGCTCGGCCGAGGCCTCGCTGATCTTGTCCTCGGATTTGTAGCACAGCCGCCCGCACGCCTCGATGCGCACAGCCAGGGACTGGTGGTCCAGTTCCTCAAGGATCTGAAACGAAGCAGGTATAACCTTCATGTTGTATCCTTATCGCGCTTCTGTTTAGGAACAACTGCACTTGCATTGGCTGTTGCCGGTCTTGCCCTTATGTTCGCTTTGCCAGAAGGGCGACATCTCGCGGAGCTGGGCGATGACCGGAGGCAATTTCTCCAGGACAAAGTCCACCTCGGCCTCGGTGTTGTACACGCTGAGACTCAAGCGGATGGAGCCGTGCGCCGCGGTAAAGGGCACGCCCATGGCTCGCATGACATGCGAAGGCTCAAGCGACCCGGAGGTGCAGGCGGACCCTGAGGAAGCGCAGATCCCGAAGCGGTCGAGATGCAACAAAATCGCCTCGCCCTCCACATACTCGAAACTGATATTGGTCGTATTGGGCAAGCGCATGGTCTTGTGCCCATTGAGCAGAGAACTGGGGATACTGGCCAGCAGCCCGTCCTCCAGCTTGTCCCGCAGCGCCTTGACCCTGGTGTTTTCATCCTGCATCTGCTTGGCCGCCATTTCGCAGGCTTTGCCCAGGCCGACGATGGAGGCCACGTTTTCCGTGCCGCCCCGGCGGCCGTGTTCCTGATGCCCGCCGATGATAAAGGGGACAAAAGGCGTACCCTTGCGAACATAGAGAACACCGATCCCCTTGGGAGCATGTAATTTATGCCCGGAAAGCGAGAGGAAATCAATCGGTACTTGTGACAGGTTTATGGGAATTTTTCCCACCGCCTGCACCGCATCGGTATGAAACAAGATGCCCCGGCTCTTGGCGATTTCCGCCATCTCCTTGATGGGAAAGATGACCCCGGTCTCGTTGTTGGCCCACATGGCGCTGACAATGGCGGTTTCGTCGCTGAGGCTCTCTTCGTAGAGCGCCAGATCAAGGGTACCGTCGCTGTTCACCGGCAACTGGGTGATCCGGTGCTTGTGGCCGGTGAGTTTATCCAGGCTCTCGCAGAGATTTTTCACCGCCGGATGCTCGACCCGGGTGGTGACGATGTGCCGTTTTTCCGGAAAAGATTGCAGGGCGGAAAGAATAGCGGTGGAGTCACTTTCGGTGCCGCAGCTGGTAAAGATCAGCTCGCCGGGCTCGGCGCCAAGCAGCGAGGCGATCTTGCCCCGGGCCTCTTCAACCGCCCTGCCCACCTGGCCGCCGAAGGTGTGCATGCTGGAAGGATTGCCGTACAGGCCGGAATAATAGGGGAGCATGACCTCGAGCACCTCCGGGGCAACCCGGGTGGTGGCGTTATTATCCATATACACCGTATTCATTATTTCCCCTCCTCGACGATCAGGGTGTCCAGCACCTGTTCGCGCAGCTTCTTTTCCACATATTCCTTCAGGGTGGTCTGCGATTTCTTGCAGGAAACGCAGGCACCACGCAGGGAGACGATGACGAAATCGCCGTCCACATCGATCAGTTCGATATCGCCGCCATCCTTGCGCAGGGCGGGCCGGATCTCCCGTTCGAGCACTTCCTCTATCCGTTTGATCTTCTGGATGTTGGTCAACCGGCTGGGCCGCTTGTCCGGGATTATCTGCTGCACCTCGTGCCGGGCCTCGCGCAGCAGCTCCTCCAGACGCTCATGGCACTTGCCGCAACCGCCGCCGGCCTTGGTAAAGTTGGTGATCTCTTCAACCGAGCGCAGGTTGCTCTCGGCAATGGCCCGCTTCACCTCAAGATCGGTGACCCCGAAGCATTCGCAGACCACCTCCCCTTCCGCCATGGGCAGGGGGATGCCGCGATAGTAGGCGATCGCCGCCTCCAGCGCCTCGCGGCCCATGACCGAGCAGTGCATCTTTTCCTTGGGCAGACCGCCCAGATATTCGGCGATATCCTCGTTGGTGATCTTTTCCGCCTCCACAAGAGGAATACCCTTGATCATCTCGGTAAGCGCCGAAGAGGAGGCGATGGCGCTGGCGCAGCCAAAGGTCTTGAACTTGGCGTCAACAATCCGCTCGGTCTCGTCCAGTTTAAAATAGAGGGTCAAGGCATCGCCGCAGGCAAGTGAGCCGACCTCGCCGATCCCGTCCGCATTCTCGATCTCGCCCACATTCCTGGGATTCATGAAATGATCCCGAACCTTGTCCGTATATTCCCACATAGTATTTTCTCCTGGCATTCAAAGCAAAAGAGGCGGATCGTGCGGCGGCCAAACATCCCGCCCGCACCCGCCATTCCAGTTCATCGTTCTTTAAGCTCCCCCTCCCTCGGAGTCTACGCTTACCTGCGGGAGAGGGGACTTTCCGGCACTCTGCAATTTTCCAACCGAAAAATGCTGGTCCGTTACAGAACTCAGCAATTTAGTTTTTCAGGGGTCAAAAAGCAACAATAATCCTTGGGCTTCCGCCTTGCGCCTTTCCCCTTGCACCTTTCCCCTTATTTTTCCCCGCCATGCAGATGCGCCCAGATCTGGGCGGCCAGGGCCGCACCAATCCCCGCCACCGCAGCAAGCTCCGCCTCGCTTGCCTGGACCAACCGCTGCATGCTGCCGATTTCCCGCAGCAGCAACTCCTTTCGCGCCTTGCCCACTCCGGGGATCTGCTCCAAGGCAGAGGTCAGGCTCTCTTTGCCCCGCAATCTCCGATGGATGGTTATGCCGTACCGATGCGCCTCGTCCCTGATCCGCATGAGATAGAGGAGCACCGGGGAATGGCGCTCAAGGATGATCGGATTTTTCCGCCCTGGCCGGTACAGTTTCTCCCCCTCCTCGGCCTTCTCCTTGGCAATGCCGGCCAGCTCAACCGTGCCGGGGATACCAAGGTCAGCCAAGGCCTGGATGGCCACGCCGAGCTGGCCCTTGCCGCCGTCAACCAGGAGAAGGTCGGGCATGTCCCCTTCCGCCAGCCCTTTGCTGAAGCGCCGCCCCAACACCTCGGCCATCATGGCGTAATCGTCCGGCCCAGGCACGGTGTGGATTCCATAATGGCGATAGCGATTCTTGGCCATCTCGCCACCGGCAAAGCAGACCAGGGAACCCACCGCCTGCTTGCCATTGAGGTTGGAGATATCCAGACACTCGATCCGCTCCGGCAGCCTTGCCAGGCCAAGGGCTTTTTGCAGCCCCCCGGCCAGAGCCTGCCAGGAGGTCTGCCGGGTTTTTCTCGCCACCAAGACCTGCCGGGCATTTGCCTCGGCCATCTCCAGCAAGCGCACCCTGTCCCCCCGCTGCGGGCAGGCAATGGTCACGGAGCCGCCCCGCTGTTCGCTCAGCCATTCCGCAAGGAGCGGATCGTCGGTGCCCGCAAAGGGCAACAGAATCTCCTGGGGAAGATAGCGCCCCTCTTCCCCGTAAAACCGGGAAAGCACCTCGTTCAGCACCTCGGGGTCGGAACCCACCGGATCGGCGAGAAAGAAGGCCTGCTGGCCGCTGATCACCCCCTTGCGGATAAAAAGCAGGGCCACAGCCACGGAAGCCTCCTGGCGGGCAAAGCCCAGCACATCCTGATCCCTGGTGTGGGTGGCCACCACCTGCTGCTTTTCCAGGGTCTTGTTCAGGGAATTGATCCGGTCCCGCAGCTCTGCCGCCTCCTCAAAACGCAGCTCCGCCGAAGCCTGCGCCATCTTCCGGGACAGCTCCTTGACCAGCTGCTGGTTCTTCCCCTCCAGCACCAGAAGGATATTGTTGACCAGTTCCCGGTACGCCTCGCGGCTCACCTTGTCCGCACAGGGGGCAAGGCAGCGGCCCATCTGGTGATTGAGGCAGGGCCGGGACTTGGGCCTGAGGCTCTTTTCCTTGCAGCGGCGCAGGGGGAAAAGCGAGTTGAGATAGCGGATGGTTTCCCACATGGCCGAGGGCGAGGAAAAGGGGCCGAAATACCGGGCCCCGTCCTTAACCCGCCGCCGGGTCATCACCAGCCGGGGCCACTGTTCCTGCACCGTCACCTTGAGGAGCGGGTAGCTCTTGTCGTCGCGGAGGATCACATTGTACTTGGGCCGGTGCTGCTTGATCAGCGCGGATTCAAGGATCAGGGCATCCTTTTCCGTATTGGTGACAATGGTCTCGATTAAGCGCACCTGGGAAAGGAGCATCGCGGTTTTGCCGTGCTGGGCCTGATCGATGCGACCGTAGGAGGAGAGCCGCTTGCGGAGTTCCCTGGCCTTGCCGACATAGAGCACCTCACCGGCCCGGCTCTTCATCAGATAGACGCCGGGCTGCAAGGGAACGGTTGGCAGGAATTCCTTGAAAGCAAATGGGGGCATGATCACCGTCATCCGGTGGTGTTCTTGTGGCGGATAGGCCAAGGACTTTGCGATATGACTACCCTTCCCGGGGGATTTTGTCAAACAGGATGGGGCGCATTGTGTTGGCTGCACCCGTTGCCCCTGTTTCATTTTCACAAAACCCCGTATTTTTTTTGTGGATTGATTATGGGCTGGTATTCTGGTAACTATTTCATTCAGCAGATGCAAGTTGGACTGTCGCCGGTACCGACACTGTGACAACCGACAACCATGTGGGGACCATAGGGCACGTTCATAAAATCATAAATGTTGGCCGTGCCATCAAAAACTTATAATCTTATGGGCATCCCGTCACCTAACATTCCCGCTTCCATTCTCAACCAGGAGCTTGATAGCAATCCTGGCGGGGTCTATCTCAAGGGTCTTCGCCACCGAAACAGCCTCAGCCAGGAGCAGCTTGCCAAACTGGCCGGGATACCAAGGCGGCATATTTCCGAAATGGAGAACGGCAAGCGAACCATCGGCAAGGAAAACGCCAGGAAGATGGCCCGTGCCCTTGGCTGCGACTATCTCGCCTTTCTCTGAAATTTTCCCAATCTTTTCGGGAGATAAGCATCATGGATGTCCCCGAATTCCGGGTTTATTAAATATTCGCAGGATTTATGATTCTCAGGGCTGGTTCATATTTTCAACCTTCGTGCTCGGCCTAGTTCTCAATACTATTCTTTCGAGGATAGAGAAGAAAAAGG
>JAZDIS010000118.1:0-4910 GCA_043804705.1 Pseudomonadota bacterium
GACTATGTGTGGGGGATAGTGTGGGGGAATAAATTTTTAGGCGATAAAAAAGGGACTCAAATAATCTTTGAGTCCCTAGTGTATCTAGTGGTGGGCGGAGCGGGGATCGAACCCACGACCTTTGGCTTCGGAGGCCAACACTCTATCCAACTGAGCTACCCGCCCTTCGGGTTTTCATGTTCGCAGTGGCCACTTACTTACCATGTATCGCTTTTTCAGTAAAGCCATTTTCACCGGTCGCCAGAGGGTGCAGGCTTACGGCGATAATCCTTCCGGTCCGGGGGCCGATGGCCGCCCGCTGGTCAGGACGCAGGCCGAGGATGGCGATGATTCCTTCCCGATCGGTCAGGATGGGTATCCGCTTCCGTTGGGCCGCGGGAATCTTCTGGCCGGTGAAAAAATCGCCGACCTTTTTCCGGCCCGGCGCCCCCAGGGGGTGAAAGCGGTCTCCCGCCTGGAAGGACCGGACCAGCATAGGAAAACAGACCTTTTCGGCATCGCAGTACAGGGTCGCCGGAGCCTGGGCTTCCCAACCCTCGGGAAGCGCCTCCAGAAGGCGGAGCGTGATCATTGCCCCCATGGCCCCGAAAACATACTCCCCCGCTCCGGGAAGCTCCAGGGCAAAAGAAATCCCTTCCGTACCCGCCTCCGGGAGATTGCCGCGCACAGCCTGCCGCCCCCGCGGATAGCTAAAGCCCAGCCGTCCCTCTGCCTTGATAACCCGCAACCCTTGGGCCAGATGCAGACCGGCGCCCTCGGCTCCGGTTTCCGCCAGAAAGAGCAGCTGGGCAATCTGCTTGAACGTCGGCCTGCAGTCCATATGCCAGCAGGCTGTTTCCAGAATACGCCGCCGGAGGGCCAGGGGCTGGGACAAAAAATCCCTCAGTTGGATCGTCAGCCCGGCAGGTTCGCCCCCCTCCTCCGTAACCACCTGGGCATAGGCCGAACCGGCCATCCCGGCCAGCAGTTCTTCTTCCCCCTGTAAAATAGCCGCTGTTTCCCGGAGGGAATTGCCGATATTGGGGTTAAAATGCTCCTGCAAATAGGGGAGCAGATCGAGCCTGATCCGGTTACGCAGATAAATCCGCTCCCGGTTGGAGCTGTCGAGGCAATAAGGGATGTTTTCTTCGGCAAGATAGCGGAGGATCTCTTCCTTGGCTATGCCCAGAAAAGGCCGGACCACAAGGCCATCGCGCAGCCTCGCCATGCCGGACAGGCCCGCACGGCCAGTGCCCCGGACAAGCCGCAGCAGGATCTCCTCGGCCTGATCATCCGCCGTATGGGCCACGGCAAGCTTCGCGGCCCCATGCTGCGCCGCCACTTCCTGCAAAAAGCCATAGCGCAGATTGCGGGCGGCATGCTCAAGGGACAGCCCCTGCTCCCTGGCGCAGAGCGCAACCGCGACCCTGCCGCACTCACAGGCCAATCCCAACCCCCGGGCCGCCTCCTGCACCAGGCGCGCCTCCGCCTCCGCCTCCGAAGGCCGCAGACCATGATCCACATGGGCAACCACCAGAGAAAGATCAAGGGCGGGAGCAAGTTGCGCCAAGACATGAAGCAGGGCCATGGAATCCGGCCCCCCGGATACCGCCACGACACAGCGCTCTCCAGAGGCAAAAAGCCCCTCGCGCCGGATAATTTTTTCTATTTTTTTTACGAAAAAATGCATACGTTCCGGCTGGTGATCATTATTCCCTTGAAGAAGCGGTTGCCTTTGGCTATGTGATATACCATACTGCAGCATATCCTTTTTTTCAGAAAAACACTCAGCAACGGGTCTCCCATGAACGTACGCAAAGCTGTTATCCCGGTGGCCGGCAAGGGCACCCGCTTTCTCCCTGCCAGCAAGGCCATCCCCAAGGAAATGCTCACCATCGTTGACCGGCCGACCATCCAGTACATTGTCGAAGAGGTGGTCGCCTCGGGGATCGAAGAGATTGTTTTTGTCACCAGCCAGGGCAAGTCCGCCATTGAAAATCATTTTGACTACGATTTCGAGCTCGATACCATCCTCCGGCAAAAGGGCAAGGATGCCCTCTGCGAAGAGATAAACCACATCTCAAACCTCATCGACATTACCACGGTCCGCCAGAAAAAACCATTGGGCCTGGGCCACGCCATCTGGACCACCAGAAATGTCATCGGCAACGAACCCTTCCTGGTGCTGCTGGGCGATGACCTGGTATTGAGCAAGACCCCGTGTTGCCAGCAAATGCTCACCCTGCACGAGGAACTGGACGCCCCAATCGTGGCGATTCAGAAGGTGCCGGCGGAGGAGACCAACCAGTACGGAATCGTGGAGGGATCCCCGGTCAGGGAAGGGGTGTATCAGGTGGACCGCATGGTGGAAAAACCCGCGCCCGGCACCACCGACTCCGACCTGGCGATCATCGGCCGCTATCTGCTGACCCCCGAGATCTTTGCCATGCTCGAAAAAACCACCCCGGGCCACGGCGGGGAAATCCAGCTCACCGACGCCCTGCTGGCCCTGGCCAAACAGCGCCCCATGTATGCCTATGAGTTCACCGGCACCCGCTTCGACGCCGGGGACAAACTCGGCTACCTCAAGGCCATTGTCGCCTATGCCCTGCGGCATCCCGTGGTATGCAAGGAGTTCAAGAAACACATCAAGGAAGTCTGCGCGGATTTTTAATCTTTGTTGTTTCAAGTTGATTTCAGGGGGACACTCCCCGTTTGTCCTTCGACAGGCTCAGGATGAACAGTGTTAATGGAGAGGCATAATCAACCAGTTGACCGTTCGCCCTGAGCCTGTCGAAGGGCGGCCTCTCACCTCCACCGACAGGCCCCATGTCCGCACCCCCACCCTATCTTGAAGTCGCCGTGGCCGCGCCCCTGCCGCAGACCCTGACCTACGCCGTCCCGGCCAGCGGGGAGATTCCCAGACCAGGGCAACGGGTGCTGGTTCCCTTGGGTAAGCGGTTGCTCACCGGCTATGTGCTGGCCTTAAGCGAAGAAAGGCCCGAGTTCCGGCTCAAACGAGTGACCGAGATTCTTGATGCCTTCCCGGTGTTCCCGGAAGCCCTGGTTCCCTTTTTTCGCTGGGTGGCCCGCTACTATCATTATCCCATCGGCGAGGTGATCCGGGGCGCTTTACCCGGCGGGCTCACCTCGCAAAGCGGCCGCCAGCTCAAAGCCACCGAGGCGGGGCGGCATTATTTTCTCGTTGCCCAGCCCCAGCTTGTCCATGATCATACCTGGCTCGCCAACCTGACCGCCAACAAAAAACTGAGCGCCGCCACCGTGCGCAAGCTCTGGCGGGGCAAGGAAAGACGGCTCATCGAACAGTGGTCGGAGCAGGGGCTGATCTCGGTGGAACAGATTATCTCCGGGGCCTCCATCGGCCGGAAGACGGAGGCCTGCGTGATTCTTGCTCCCGAACCGCTTGCCCCGGAAATCCGCGCCAGCCTCAAGCCCTCGGAAACGAAAACCCTCACCCTCATCGAAGAGATGCGGACCGATTCGGCGCAGACGCTTCCTCGCCGGGAGCTGACCAGGGCTTACAGCGGCGCGGCAAAGGCCCTCGCCTCCCTGGCCGAAAGGGGCATCATCCGTCTAACAGAGCGCCCGGTGTATCGCGACCCCTTTGGCGAGACCCCGCTTTTTTACCCCAGGCCCGCCCAGCTCACTGCGGATCAGCAGAATACCCTGGCCCAACTGAACCCGGCCATCGCCGGAAAAACATACGCCGCCTTTCTGCTGCACGGCGTCACCGGCAGCGGCAAGACCGAGGTCTACCTCCAGGCTGCGGAGACCACCCTGGCCTTGGGCCGCAGCGTCCTGGTGCTGGTGCCGGAGATCGCCCTGGCCACCCAGCTGGAGGCGCATTTCCTCTCCCGCTTCGGCGAAACAGTGGCCCTGCTCCACAGCGGCCTGGCCCGGGGGGAGCGTTTTGACCAGTGGCAGCGGGTTGTTTCCGGGGAGGCGCGCATCGTCATCGGCGCCCGCTCCGCCATCTTCGCGCCCCTTGCCGACCCAGGCCTGATCATCGTCGATGAGGAACACGACGGCGCCTACAAGCAGGAAGACAGCCTCCGCTACCAGGGCCGCGACCTGGCCCTGCTCCGGGGCAGCCAGGGCGGGGCCACGGTGCTGCTCGGCTCGGCCACCCCGTCGCTGGCCAGCTACCAGCATGCACTCAATGCCAAGTACACCCTGCTCAGCCTGCCGGCCAGAATAGAAAACCGGCCCCTGCCCCAGGTGGAGCTGGTCGATCTCCAGGCCGTAAACACGGTTTCCGGCCGGCCGCCGCTTTTTTCCCCGCAACTCAAACAGGCGCTGCGGGCCACCCTGGCCCGGCAGGAGCAAAGCCTCGTCTTTTTAAACCGCCGAGGCTTTGCCGGCTGCATGCTCTGCTCCGACTGCGGCCAGGCGGTGCAATGCCCCCATTGCCGGATAACCCTGACCCTGCACAAGGGCAGGGGCGAACTGGTCTGCCATTACTGCGGCTATGCCACCAACAGCCGCACGGTCTGCACCAATTGCCGCTCCCTCAACCTGGCGCCCATCGGTTTCGGCACGGAACGCATCGAAGAGGAACTTTCGGGAATGTTCCCCAAGGCCCGCATCGCCCGGCTCGACCACGACACCACCCGCAACCGCCAGGATTTCCTCCGCATCCTCCGGGCGGTCCATGACCGGGAGGTGGACATTCTCGTCGGCACCCAGATGATCACCAAGGGCCATCACTTTCCCCATGTCACCCTGGTGGGCATCGTCTGGGCCGACGCCGGGCTGGGCATGCCGGATTACAAGGCAGGCGAGCGCACCTTCCAGCTCCTGGCCCAGGTCACCGGGAGGGCCGGCCGGGGGGAACAGCCGGGCAGGGTCATCGTCCAGACCCACCAGCCCGGCCATTACAGCATTGCCGCGGCCCGCGACCACGATTATCC
>JAZDIS010000119.1:0-5700 GCA_043804705.1 Pseudomonadota bacterium
CGGCCGCCTTGGAAGCCGCTGAAGTCGGAAAAGATGTTTTTCTGATTGAGAAAAATTCGTATCTGGGTGGTCGGGTTGCGCAGTTGAATCAATACTTCCCGAAGCTTTGTCCGCCAAGTTGCGGGTTGGAAATCAACTTCCAGCGCGTTAAAAGCAACCGTCGGGTCCGGGTCTACACCATGACCGAGGTCAAGAGTGTTACCGGCGGGCCGGGCAACTACCAGGTTACCCTGGAGAGCAAGCCCCGCTTCATCAATAATAATTGTACCGCCTGCGGCGCCTGTGCCGATGCCTGTCCGGATGAGCGGGACAATGATTTTAATTTCGGTATGAATAAGAGCAAGGCAGTGTACAAGCCCCACGACATGGCCTTCCCCATGAAGTATGTGCTTGATAAAAGCGCTTGCAGTGCAGCCGGGTTGCAGGCCGTCAAGGATGCCTGCAAATACGATGCGGTTGACCTTGATATGGCGGCTAAGGAATTCACCGTTGACGTGAGCGCCATTGTCTGGGCAACGGGTTGGAATCCCTATGATCCGGCCAAGATGACCAACCTCAAGTACGATTCCAGCAACGCGATCATCACCAACATGATGATGGAGCGTCTGGCTGCGCCCAATGGCCCCACCGCCGGCAAGATTCTCCGCCCCGGCGACAACAAGGAACCCGCAAGTTTTGCCTTTGTCCAGTGCGCCGGGTCCCGTGATGAGAATCATCTGGAGTACTGTTCCTATATCTGCTGTATGGCTTCCATGAAGCACATCAACTACATCCGCGAGCAGTATCCCACCGCCAAGATCACCGTTTTCTACATCGATCTCCGGACCCCTGGCAAGTATGAGAAGTTCCGCGAGAAGTTGATGGCCGATGCGAACATCACCTGGGTGAAGGGCAAGGTGGCTGATATTGTTGCCGAAGCCGATGGGTCCGTGACCCTGATTGCGGAAAATGCCGTGACCGGAGAAAAAATCAAGGAAACGGTCGACCTGGCCATCCTGGCCACCGGCATGGAGCCTGCGGCCAAGGCCCAGGCTGCGGCGCTTGGACTTTCCGTTGACAGCAATGGATTTATTCTGGCCGATGCGAATGGCGGGATGGTTTCCGCCGGTTGCGCCAAAAAGGCAGCCGACGTCGTAACCTGTGCCCAGAGTGCAACGGCAGCAGCCATGAAAGCTATTCAAGCGTCCAGGAGGTAGGGTGAATGGAAAAAAAATACGGTGCATATATCTGCACAGGTTGTGGTATAGGAGATGCCCTCGATATTGCGGCGTTGACCAAGGCGGCTGACAAGAACTGCATGCAGACCAAGACCCACGAGGCACTTTGCAGTGCGGCCGGACGGGAATTGATCCAGAACGACATCACCAATGACGGGGTGAATACCCTGGTTGTCTGTGCCTGTTCCCCTCGGGTCATGAAGGATGAGTTCAATTTCGGGGACGACAAGTACGTTACCCGCGCCAACCTGCGTGAAGGCGTTGCCTGGTGTGCAGAGGAAGTTACCGACTCCCGCAGCGCCGAGAAGGTGAAGGAATTCGCCACGGAAAAGGGCGAGGACTATGTGCGCATGGCTTGCGTTCAGGCGAAAAAAGGTGATTTGCCGGATCCGTATCACCTTGAAACCATCAACCGGAAGATTCTCGTCATGGGCGGTGGTATTGCCGGCATGACTGCGGCCATGGACGCTGCCAAGGCCGGGTATGCGGTGACGATTATCGAAGCCCAGGATAAGTTGGGCGGCAAGGCCCTTGGCTGGCGGAAGCAGTTCCCCACCGCCGCGCCCTGGACCGAGTTGGAAGAACCCACGGTGCAGGCCATGGTCGATGCAGTCCAGGCCGATGCAGGGATCACCCTGAAGACTTCCACGGAAGTTGCCCGTATCGCCGGTGCTCCTGGGGCTTACAAGGTAACCCTCAAGGCCGTAGGCACCAAAAGCGAGTGGGATGCGCCGAAAAAAGTCGGCGTGGACGAGCAGGATAAAATTTCCAAGGGGGAGATGGAAGATCCCAATGCGGGTCTGCAGCCTTATATGGCGGAAGATACTGCGGCCGAAGATTTTGGCGCGGTTGTTCTGGCCACCGGCTGGAATCCGGCGGATGTTTCTGAATACGCCCATCTTGGTTATGGCACACTGAAAGGCGTGGTCACCAACGCCGAGTTTGAAAAGCTTGCCAAGACCGGCAAGGTTCCGGCCAATGTTGCCTTTGTTCAGAGCCCAGGCGGCGCTGAGCATGATCAGGACTTCCCGTACTGTAACTCGGTTACCAGCATGGTTGCCCTGAAGCAGGCCCGCTATGTCCGGGAGGATAATGCGGCAGGCAAGGCGTATGTTCTGTATCAGCACATGCGGACGCCCGGCAACATGGAGATGTTCTACAAGGGTGCCCAGAATGACGATGGCATCTTTATGACCAAGGCCACCGTCACCCAGGTTGAAGAATCGGGCAACGGACTGGCTGTGCATCTGAAAGACACCTTGCTCAACGAGGATGTCACCCTGAACGTGGATATGGTTGTTCTCGCCGCAGGCATGGTGCCGACCACCTCCGATAAGCCGACCATCAATCTCGCCTATCGCCAGGGTCCGGCCTTCCTTGATCTGGAGCTGTTTGACGGCTACGCTGATTCTCATTTCATCTGCTTTCCGTACGAAACCCGCCGGACCGGTGTTTACGCCTGTGGCGGCGTGCGCAAGGCCATGAACATGGAAGAAACCATCGATGACGCATGTGGCGCAGCCCTCAAGGCGATTCAGTCCATCGAATCGGCGGATCGCGGCGTGGCAGTGCATCCCCGTTCCAACGACGGCACCTATCCTGAATTCTTCTTCCAGCGTTGCACCCAGTGCAAACGCTGCACGGAAGAATGTCCTTTTGGTGCCCTTGATGATGACGAGAAGGGAACACCCAAGCCCAATCCCACCCGGTGCCGCCGTTGCGGTACCTGTATGGGCGCATGTCCAGAGCGGATCATCGGCTTCAAAAACTACAACATCGACCAAGTCGGTTCCATGGTCAAGAGCATTGAAGTGCCGGATGATGATGAGGACAAGTTGCGCATCATCGTTTTTGCCTGTGAGAACGATGCCTACCCGGCCCTGGATATGGCCGCCATGCGCAAGCTTCCGCAGAATGCCCTCATTCGGGTCATTTCCGTCCGTTGTCTTGGCTCGGTGAACATGGCTTGGATCAAGGATGCTCTTTCTGCGGGTATGGACGGCGCGCTCCTTCTGGGTTGTAAGTTCGGGGATGATTACCAGTGTCATTTCGTCAAGGGCAGTGAGCTGGCGGATAAACGTATGGCCAACATCGGCGAAACCCTGGGCAGCCTCGGCCTTGAGCCGGAGCGTTGCGCAGTGCGCCAGATTGCCATCAACGAGTACAACAAGGTTGATGAAGTTATTAACGAGTTCGTTGAGGCAATCATTGCTCTTGGCCCGAACCCCTTCAAGGGTTTTTAAGTTCTGTCCGGTCCGGAAAATATCGTCCGGCAGGCGTTTTTTAGCCTGCCGGACGGTTGATGTCTTGGGAAGTGATGCGTCTTGGCGCATGAGTCATGGGTCAGTGTGAGCTGACATTCTGAGGGAGAATTACTGGAGGCGTGTTATGGCTGAAGGAATGAAGGTTGAACCTGATTTAGAATTTATAAAGTATTTGAAGAATGCCGGCGGGGACACCTTGAAAAAGTGCTATCAATGTGCCACCTGTTCGGTTGTCTGCCCGTTGTCCGCTGACAAAAAACCATTCCCCAGAAAGGAAATGATTTGGGCGCAGTGGGGGTTGAAGGACAAGCTGGTTGCCGATCCTGATATTATGCTCTGCCATCAGTGTGGTGACTGTACCGCCTACTGTCCGCGTGGCGCCAAGCCAGGCGATGTCCTTGGCGCGATCCGGGCCTATGCTTACACCCATTATGGCTTTCCTTCCGGTCTTGCCAAACTGGTGAGCAAGGGCAGCAACCTGCCGCTGATCATTGCCCTGCCGGCTTTGGTGATCCTCGCGGTGTGGTGGTTGTCCGGCGGTATGTCTCTGCCTGCGGCCGACGCCATTGATTTTGGCATGTTTTTTGATTCCCATAAGGATCATCCGACCCTTATCGGTGGCCTGACCCTGAACGTTCTGCTCATCGACGCCATTTTTGTTCCAGCCCTCGGTTTTGCAATTTTTGCAGCCTACAAGGGGGTTTCGAGCATGTGGCAGGCTATGGCGGCACAGCTTGAGGTGAAGTCGGAGTTCCGTCCGTCGCTAATGCAGTTTGTCACCCAGTTTCTGGTGCCTTCGGTCAAGGAAATCCTTAGCCATAAGCGTTTCAAGGAGTGCGGCGCGAATCTGAACCGGGTAAATGGCCATCTGCCACTGGTTCTCTCCTTTATCGGTCTGTTCGTGGTTACCACTTACGGAATGATTCGCAAGGATATCCTTGGCATGTTCATTGAGGGAATGCATGGTCCGATTCCCTTGGCGGATCCCTTCAAGTTGCTGGCCAATATCAGCGCCATTGCCTTGATTGTCGGAGTGGGAATTCTTTGGATGAATCGCGCCCATACGGAAGAGGAAAACAATACCTCTCCGACGTTTTATGATTGGTTCTTGATTGTCGAAATCATGACTGTCGGTATAACCGGCCTTTCCGCGGAATTGACCCGGTTGATCGGCATCCCTGTGCTGGCGTATCTCTTTTATTATATCCATCTGGTGTCCGTGTTGATGTTGTTTGTCTACATGCCATATTCCAAATTTGCTCACATGGTATACCGGACCTTTGCCATGGCTTTTGAAAAATACCGTGAAAGCGGTTTTGCTAAAAAGATAGAAGGGTAAGCGAACCGTATTGTCTCAATCAGGCATTCTGCTTCTGGCGGAGTGCCTGATTGTGTTTTGCCTTTTTGTGAATGTCTGCGCCGGTTAAAAAATAAGTTGATATTTCGGAATGAAGCGATTAGTATTGCCCGTCTTATCAAGCTGGCGTAGCTCAATTGGTAGAGCAGCTGATTTGTAATCAGCAGGTTGCGGGTTCGAGTCCCATCGCCAGCTCCATCTATACGATGCTGGCGATGGCTTGATATCAAGGAATGACTGGCTACCGTAGGGCGGCCTTATGGTTTTCGTGGAGGGGTTCCCGAGTGGCTAAAGGGAACAGACTGTAAATCTGTCGGCAATGCCTTCGGAGGTTCGAATCCTCCCCCCTCCACCATCCTGTTAGGATATGGTTTCCATTGGCTGGTTTTCCTGTCCAATGAAAGGTGTAGGAGATTAGGTTCGTTTAACCAAATTGGTTTGACTACAGCCATAAAATCCAGTTCTACGAAATTTTTCCAAATTAGGCGGGAGTAGCTCAGTTGGCTAGAGCGTCAGCCTTCCAAGCTGAGGGTCGCGGGTTCGAATCCCGTTTCCCGCTCCATTAATCATCGCCGCCGGCCTGGTTTTTTCCGGGCGGCCTTAGGCGAATAAGATATAAGGAAAAAGCCCACGTAGCTCAGTCGGTAGAGCACTTCCTTGGTAAGGAAGAGGTCACCGGTTCAATCCCGGTCGTGGGCTCCAGAAGGGTTGAATGTTTCAACTCTTGATCAATTAACGTAAAATCCAGATTGAAAATCTAACGAAGGGGGACGAGACAGATGGCCAAGAAGAAATTTGAACGGACGAAGCCGCATGTGAATGTGGGGACGATCGGGCATATTGATCATGGGAAGACGACCTT
>JAZDIS010000120.1:0-5316 GCA_043804705.1 Pseudomonadota bacterium
TTGCCCTCTTATGGAAGCATAGGGTCGAGAAGGGGTGGGTTTAAAATGGGGGCGGTTTCAAAAAATGTGTTTACATCTTAAAATACGGTTACAAATAGGCACTCTTCAAGAAATACAGTTACCGAAGCCATCGGGGATACCGGCGGACGATGCACAGCCTCCGAGGATCATTCCCGCGAGCTGACCCTGGGGCGGCGCGTGGGACAAGCGCCGCTGTCTTTGTCGAACGGCTGGGAAACCCTTCAACGCACCTCAAGCTCCAGCTTGGCAGGTACACTCTTCTCCTGTTCTTCGCTCTGCACAGCAGGGCCGACGGTTATCCGGGCTGCTTCCACTCCGGCCCGGTCCGTGAGTCCCTGAATGATGGCCTTTCCCCGTTGCTCGGCCAGCTTCTCCAGCTCCGCCTGATTCAAGGGCGCGGTCTCCACCAGATATTCAAACAGGGCCTGGTAGAAGGCACGATCCTCGCTGGCTTTGCCGAGCAGGGCCAGAGCCGGGTTGACCCGATTAGCCTTTTTTCCGGTGTTTTTCCGGTAGTCGGCTTCAAAGGCGGCCAGCCTGTTTCCGCTCAGGGTTTCCAAGGCGCGCTGGGTTTTGGCATTGTCAAAGGCCACCGGGCCTGGGTCTTCGCCGGATTCCAGCTTCAGCCCGAGTTTTTGGGCCAGATCGCGGCGGATCTGTGCCGACTTGAGCGCCGTTCCGTCCAGGCCAGGCGCAAAACCGCCATGCACGGTGAGCTGAAGCTGTTTTCTTTTTTCAAGCGCCATCGCCACCTGGTTCAGTTTTTCCTGTTCCGGCGGGGCCAGTATCGCCTGGCCAGGCTCAAAAAGGATCAGGTCCAGATTTTCCGGATTGCCGCCAAAAAGAGCTGCCAGAGCCCGGAAAGGCGCGGTTACGATCTTGGTGAGCACAGTGGTAATGGCCTGCCAGATCAGGTGCCCGTAAGAGAACTCCGGGTGGTCCACATTGCCGCGCACCGGGAGCTTCAGATCAATCTTGCCGTCGCTGCCGGTGAGCAGGGCAATGGCCAGATCAAGGGGCAATTTGAGGGCGCCGGGGCTTTCCACCCGCTCGCCCAGGGTGAAGCGCTCCAGCATCACCGAGTTATCGCCCAGCAGCTCGCTGTCTTTGATCTTGTATTCAAGGTCCAGGTTCAGCTTGCCGCCGGAGATGGTCCGCCCGGCAAAGGTGGCGGTGTAGGGGGAAAGAGGCAGCATCTCCACATTGTGGAAAAACACTCTGATGTCGGTGAATTTTTTCGGCGCGTACGGGGCCAGGCTGCCTTCGGCCCGTGCCTGACCGAATTTGCCCACCCGGCCGTCGAGCTTCAGGCTGGCCAGGCTGTCCTGCCTGGTTGAGATCCCGGTGATGACCCCGTGGCTCTGTTCGATTTTGGCGGCAAAAGGCAAAACCAGGCTGAAGTCGGCAAAGTCAATCACCCCGTTTTCCAGGCGGATTCGCTCGATGTTCACCGGGAAGGGCTGGCTGTCCTGCTTTTCTTTTGTCTTGCCCGGCTTCGCTGCTTCTGCCGTTTCCGCAGGCTCTTGTTTTTTGCGGATTTTGGCCAGGTTTACACTCTTGTCCTTGAAAATGATGATCTTGGCCCCGGGCTCCGACAGCCTGAGCTCCTTGATCTCCAGATGATCCGGATTGAGGCTTACGTCAAGGCCGTTGGCCGCCAGCTCTTTCCAGGCAAGGAAACGGCCGCCGGTATCGTCCTCTTTCAGGAGAAGATTCCCGATTCGGGCCTGGCCTGTCACGTTGAGCTGGGGCTTGGGTTCTTTGGGTACATAGCGCAGGCTGGTGTCGGCCGAAAAGTCGCCGGAAACCAGAGTAAGGGCGACCTCTTTCGCCACCAGACTTGCCAGCGGCTTGAGGTTGAAGCGGTCAAGGGCGATCTTTGTTTCGATCTTGCCGATGGTATTTCCTTCCAAGGCCACGGTTCCGGTAAGGCCCAATGAGCCGCCCTGCCGGATCTTGCTTTGCAGGGTAAAGGCCAGGGGCTTTTCGCCTGGCAGAGCCAGCCCCGTTACTTCGGCCTGCAGGCCGGTCAGATCGTAGGCCAGGGGGGGCGTGCTCTGCCGGTCAACAAAACCAAGGTCAAGGCCGTTGACGCTAAGCAGGTCAAGGGCCAGTTTCCAGGGCTGCTTTTCTTCCGCCTGAGCCTCCTCGGCCTTCCCGGCTTTGGCTTTGGCTTTGGCTTTGGCTTTTTGTCCTTTGCCTGCCGGACCCCTGGTGAGATTCAGGGTTTTGCCGTTAACGGCAAAACGGGTAAGAGCAGCTTCCTTGCCTTCGGAATCAAGGCTTGCTCCGTTGAGCAGCAAATCAAGCTGGGCTTCAACGCCGATGGGGGCTGGGCGGCTTTCGTCTGTAAAGCTCACGGCGAGGTTCTTGGCGCTCAGGGCATCCATCTTCACCCGCCAGCCTGGTTTTTCCGGCTCTTCCGGCTGGTCCTTGATCAGGTTCTGCCAGTTGCTTGAACCGTCCGGGTTGATCCGCAGCGCGATCCGGCAATCCGCCAGGTCAATTCCGGGGAGCTGTATCTCCCGTGCGGCAAGGTCAATCCTGGCTCCGGCGACCTTCAGCCTTTCAAGGCCGAGGATCGGCTGGGCCGAGTCCTTTCCGGCCAGAGTCAGCCCGGTTAACGCCAGCTCGTTCAGGTTGACGACCAGGACAGGTTTCTGTTCAGGCAGGGAGAAATCATAGCCAGCCGACAGAGAGATGGCGCCGGCCGGCTCGGCGATGTTGACCTGGTCCTGCAGAAAGGCGAAGATCGTGGCCGCCTTCAAGCCCGTGATGTCGATCTTGCCGGAGGCGGTTATCGGTTTAAGGGTCATGCTCCCCTGCCAGCCGAGCTTGGCGCCGCCGGGCAGTGCGGCGTTAATGGTGTAGGCGCTGCGCTCCTGGGCCAGGGTTGAGATGTTTTTCAGCTCAACGGCTACCGGGGCGAAATTGAGCTCGACCGGTTTTTCCCCGGAGTTATCGCTGAGCAGCACCGAGCCGCCGGTCAGCAACAGATGCCTGAGCAGCAGGCCGGGCAGCTCTTTGTCCGCCGCCTCCGGCTCCGCTGATTTGGGCAGCTTTCCGGCGATTCTGGCCAGATTGAGACGGCCATCCGCCTCAATCACCAGATGCACGGCAGGGTCTTCCACGACAAGGCTGGCAAAGGTCCAGGCCCGGCGGAAGAGGCTCTCCGCTGCAAAATCAACGAAAAACCTTTTCAGGGCAAAGACCGGTTGGCCTTTTTCTTTTACGCTGAAATTTGTTATCTCAACGGTGAAAAGCAGCGGGTTGATTTTTATCTGGCCGGGCTCAAGTTGCAGGTCAAGCTGCCGGGCTGCGTAAGGGGGGGCGTATTTGGCAATGAGCCGGGGTGCGAGATAAAAACCTGCCAGGGCATAGAGGGCAAAGAGACCGGTCAGGCAGCAGGCCGTGATTATCAGGCGGCGGCGCCAGGCGGCCGGCAGGGCAAGGAAGCGGGGGATTATTTTGGCAGGCTGCGGCATGGGGTGGCTCCGTTAAGGATGTCTTGGGAGATGACGGCCGCCTATCTGCCTATAGCATAGCAAAAAAATTGCAGGATGATAAAGCTGTAAATTCCGGCCAGCACATCGTCTAAAACGATGCCCATGCCGCCGTTGATCCGCTGGTCGATGAGGCGGATGGGAAAGGGTTTGAAGATGTCGAACAGGCGGAAGAGGACAAAGCCCAGCAGCCAGATCAGGGGGTTGTCCGGCGCGGCAATGAGGGTGATGAGCATGCCGATGACCTCGTCGATCACCACCACGCCGGGGTCTTTGCGGTCCAAAATCTTTTCCGCCTGCCCGGCCGTGATGACGGCGACAAAAAAGATCCCCGCCAGGGCAAGGGCATAATGGCCCGGCGCCAGTTGCCGCAGGAAAAAATGCAGGGGCAGGGCCAGCAGCGACCCCCAGGTGCCGGGGGCCTTGGGCAGATAGCCCGCGCCGAAACCGGTGGCAATGCCCATGAACAGTCGATCCATTTACCTTTCCCCTTTAAATTTTTCGCGTTTGGCGCATCCCACCTCGGCGTACACCTCTTTGAGCGGGATGTTGTTTGCGGCTGCCACCCGCTTGCAATCCTCGTATTCCGGGGTCAAGACCTCCCCGGCAGGGGTTGTTACCTTCTTTACTTGTACCTCGCCCCAGCGGGTGGGAACCGTGCCCATTTCCCTGGGCAGGGTCCAGCGCTGCTCGGTGCGGAAACGCAAGCCGATGGCCGTGGTCTCGCTCAGGATGCATTCCTTGACCGCCAGGGATGCAGCCCGGTCGCAGATCACCCGCAACAGGAAGCCTGGCCGTCCTTTTTTCATCTGGATGGGGATCAGCGCCACGTCCAGGGCGCCCAAGGCAAACAGCCGTTCACTGAGATAGGGAAATGTTTCCGGCGACCAGTCGTCCAGATGGGTTTCGACCACCTCCACCTCCTGGGCCTCGACTGCGATGCGGGCGGTGCCGAGCACCAGGCGGAGAAGATTGGGCTGCCCGTTGGCCAGCTCCTGACTACCGGCCCCGTAGCCTACGCCGGTTATGGTCATGGCCGGCATGGGGCCAAAATTGGCGGCCAGCGCCTTGACGATGGCTGCGCCGGTCGGGGTGACCAGCTCCTGGTTCAGCTCGACCCCGCAGGTGGGCACCCCTTGCAGCAGTTCGCAGACTGCGGGCGCGGGCAGGGGCAGCAGGCCATGGGCGCACCGGACCCAGCCGCGCGGCATGGGCAGGGGGGCGCAATGCAGGCGGGTGATGTTCAGGGCGGCAAGGCCGATGGCCGCGCCGGCGATATCAACAATGGAGTCGATTCCGCCCACCTCGTGGAAATGCACGGTATCCACCGGCCTGCCATGCACCTTGGCCTCGGCCTCGGCCAGCAGAGAGAAGATGGAAAGCGCTGTTGCCATGACCGGTTCCGCGAGGTTACTTGCGGAGATGAGTTGCCGGATATCACCCAAGGTGCGGTGCGGATGGCGCTCGGCGGTTTGCACCGAGAGGGTGGTGGCGGCGATGGTTCCGCAGCTTTTTCTGCCCACGGTCAGGGTATAGCCGTCAAGATCAAGCAGGGCCAGCTGGCGTTGCAACTCCTCGACCGGCAGCCCGGCATCGAGCAGGGCGCCAAGGAACATGTCGCCGCTGATTCCGGAAAAACAGTCGATATAGGCGAGGGTGCGCGGGTTAGTCATTTTTTTTCGGAGGATCAAGGTTGTTGGGGGTGTCGTTGGGAAAGGACCGTCTGCTGTAATGGGTGAGCCAGGCGAGAATCCGTTTGTGGTAGAAGGCATACGGGATGGCGAGAAATTCA
>JAZDIS010000121.1:0-2095 GCA_043804705.1 Pseudomonadota bacterium
GGCAGGCCGACGCCGTCGGACACGTAGCGGGCGATATCAATGCTCTTGCGCCTGGCTTCCTGCTCCATCAACTCACCCACGCTGCAACCCGCATCCCGGGCCATCTGCTGGACGATGGCATAGCGCTCCGGATGCACACCGCTTGCGTCCAGGGGATTTTTCGCCCCATGGATGCGGAGAAACCCGGCGCACTGCTCAAAGGCCTTGGCCCCGAGCCGGGGCACCTTGAGCAGCTGCTGCCTGGCGATGAATGGCCCGTGCTCGTTGCGAAAGGCGATAATGTTCTTGGCCAGGGCCGGTCCCAGGCCGGAAACAAAGGTGAGCAGCTCCTGGCTTGCCGTGTTGACCTCCACCCCGACACTGTTGACGCAGCTGACGACCATGTCCTCCAGCCCTTTTTTCAGCTCACTCTGGTTGACGTCATGCTGGTACTGGCCCACGCCGATGGCCTTGGCATCGATCTTCACCAACTCGGCCAGCGGGTCCTGCAGCCGCCGGCCAATGGAGACCGCGCCGCGCACCGTGACGTCATGGTCGGGGAATTCCGACCGGGCGGCCTCGGAGGCCGAGTAGACCGAAGCGCCGCTCTCATCCACCATGGTGATGAGAATACCGGCAGGCAGGCCGAGTCCCCGGACAAAACTCTCGGTTTCCCGGCCGGCGGTGCCGTTGCCGACGGCGATGGCCTCTATGGCGTACTTGCGGCACAGATCCATCACCACCCGGCCCGCCTCCTCCTGCTTGCGCTCGGAATGAGTGGGATAAATGGCGGTAAAATCGAGAAGCTTGCCCTGGCCGTCCAGGCACACCAGTTTGGCGCCGGTGCGGAAACCGGGGTCAAGGGCCATGATCCGCTTCTGCCCCAGGGGAGGGGCAAGCAGCAGCTGTCTGAGGTTGTCGGCAAAGACCTGGATCGCCTCCTTGTCCGCCCGCTCTTTCAAATTGCCGCGCAGCTCATTTTCCAGGGACGGGGCAAGCAGTCTCTTGTAGCTGTCCTCCACGGCCAGGCCGACCTGCTGACCGCAGAAATCGTTTTTTCTGACAAAAAGCCGCTGCAGCATGGGCAGGACATCTTTTTCCGGCGGCCGCAGGGAAAGGGTCAGCATCTTTTCGTTTTCGCCGCGGAACATGGCCAGCAGCCGGTGGCCCGGGGTTTTGGCCGCAGGCGCCTGCCAGTCGAAATAATCGCGGAACTTGACCCCGCTTTCCTGATTCTTCTTCACCACCGCAGAGGTGATAACGGCTTTCTCGGCAAAGAGATTTCGCAGCCTGGAGCGCAGCGGCGCATCCTCGCTGATCCACTCGGCGATGATATCCCGGGCACCGGCCAGGGCATCATCTGCGCTGAGAACCCCCTTCTCCTCGCTGACAAAATCCTGGGACGGCGGGGGAGCGCCCTTGCCTGAAAAAATGGCCAGGGCCAGGGGCTCCAGCCCCTTTTCCCTGGCGATCATGCTGCGGGTCCGGCGTTTGGGCCGGTAAGGCAGGTAAATGTCCTCGAGTACGGCAAGGCTCGCGGCGCTCTGCACCGCGGCCTGCAGTTCGTCGGTCAACAGCTCGCGCTCGGCCAGGGAGGCGCTGATGGCCTGGCGCCGCTTGTCAAGCTCCGTCAGTCTGGCAAGCTGGTCGCGGATTGCCGCAATCTGCAACTCATCCAGCATGCCGGTCGCCTCTTTGCGATAGCGGGCGACAAAGGGGATTGTTGCCCCCTCGGCAAGAAGCTTGGCCGTGGCCGCCACCTGCCCGGCTGACAGCTGCAGCTGCCGGGCAATAATCAGCTGATGCGGGTCAGGCTGCTCGATCATCTCAGTTTACCGCCTCGGCTTTCATCCTGGCCTGTTCCGCCTTGTCCAGCTTGCCCATTTTGGCGTACGCTTTGGCCATCAGCTGCCAGTTCTGCCTGATCAGGGCGGAATCCCGGCCCGCCAGGCTGTTGGCCTTCAGGCAGAACTGCACCGTCTGGCCGTAATCCTCCTGCCCGTACTTCACCTGGGCCATCTCATGCCAGAGCCTGGCATTGCGGGGCTCAACCCGCAGAGCCCGCTCCAGGGTCGACTCGGCCCGGTTGAACTGGCCGGCCTGCACTGACTGATGC
>JAZDIS010000122.1:0-4882 GCA_043804705.1 Pseudomonadota bacterium
GAGATGAAAGAAACCCTCCCGGCTCCCACCCTGACCGCCGAAATCATCGGGGTGGATCCTTCCCAGTGGTTCAAGACAATCATTATTGACCGGGGCAGCAGCGATGGGGTCCAGGCAGGGATGCCCGCCGTAACGGTCGAGGGCGTCGTGGGGCAGGTCACAAATACCTCCCCCCATTTTGCCAAGATCCTCCTGGCAACCGACCCAAACAGCGCCCTTGACGGCCTGGTCCAGGAAACCAGGGTTCAGGGAATCGTCAAGGGTGGCGGCGCGGGTTTCCACATGGAGTATGTGCTCAAAAACAACGAAGTGGCGAAAGGCGACAGAATTGTCACCTCCGGGATCGGAGGGGTTTTCCCGAAAGGCGTGCCGATCGGCACGGTATTAAAGGTTGAAAAATCAGGCAGGGGAATGTTTCAGGAAATTGAGATACAACCAGCGGCGGATTTCTCCCAGTTGGAGTATCTGATTATTGTCATGAAAAAGGATCCGTTGGCCAAATAATGATGAACTCGCCAAAAGGAAAAAAAGCCACCGGTCCGCGATTTCAACATATACTGTTGCGCCTCCACCCAAAAAAAATCCGCTCCATGGAGGACACGATGCAATCCTCCGCAACCCCGGCACAGCTCCAGGCGAAGCTCGATTCTTTGTTTCCTACAATCCCAACTCAGACCCTTGCCCAATGGTTCTAAGTTTTCTTTTTCTCTCAGGGACCATCCTCCTCATCCTGCAGACCACTCTGCTCCATTCCTTGCCTGAATGGTTTGGTCGTCCCAATCTTTTGTTTTTGTTTATCGTTTTTCTCGGCACATACCTCGATGTCTACAAAGGCGCGGTGCTGGCCTTGCTGTTCGGCCTGATCATGGATATCTTCTCCGGGGTTTTTCTCGGTCTCCACCCCGTGATCTATCTTGTTCTCTTTTTCTCCCTCCAGGCCATTTCCAGACACCTGGCCATCAATGAATCAATTCACCAGATCCCGCTGGTTGCCTTGAGCTACCTTTTTACCGCCAGCAGCATCTTTATCTTCACCTCGATCCTGAGCCCGGAGAGCCGGCTTTACTGGGCCTGGGGCAGTGAAATCCTGCAAGTCCTTATTCTTTCGGTTATCTGTATCCCTTTTTTCAGTTTTTTCCATTGGCTCACTACTGTTTTTGACAGCAAAAATGCGAATAATCCGTTTCGCCGTCAAAAAACAGGAAACCGCTACCGGATGCAGTAAAGGTCCCCCCAATAAAATATGTCACCACGCCCCCTTACCAAAATAAACAAGATTGATCCAGCCGAGCTCAAAATGCTCAAAAAGCGGATTGATATCGCCATGGCCGTGATTATTTTTTGCGCCGTCCTTCTCTTGACCAGGCTCTGGTATCTCCAGATATACCGTGGCGATGAATACGCGAAACTTTCAGAAATCAACCGCATCCGCATCCAGCAGATCGCCGCCCCCCGCGGCAATATCCTGGATCGGACCGGCCACCCGATTATCACCAACCGCCCCAGGTTCAATGTGATCTGGAGCCGGGAAGACGCACCCAACCCCGATGCGGTCATCAAGGATCTCGCCAGAATTCTCAACGAAGACATCTCCGTGCTGCTGGAGAGAATCCGGGCCGCCACCGAAAATCCCCGCTATATGCCCACCAGGCTCAAGGAGGATATCGACTGGGAAACTCTGGTCACCATAGAAAACAAACATCTCTCCCTTCCCGGGGTCCGCATCGAGGTCATGCCTTCCCGTGACTATCTCTACGGTGACTTCGCCTCCCATCTTGTCGGCTATCTTGGGGAAATAAGCCCGGCCGAACTGGAAGAAAAGCGTTACGCCAAGTACCAAAGCGGCGATCAGGTCGGCAAACAGGGGATCGAAAAGGTCTTTGAAGAGTACCTCAAGGGCGAAAAGGGCCGCAACTACCTGGAGGTTGACGTCCACGGCTTTGAACAGCGCCAGATGCAGTTGCAGGATCCTTACCCAGGCAACGACCTGCATCTGACCCTTGATATCGAATTGCAACGCGTTGCTGAAGAAGCCATGGGCGATAAGGCCGGAGCCGTGGTGGTCATGGAGGTGAACACCGGCAATCTGCTGGTCATGAGCAGCACCCCCCCCCTGCATCTCCAGGAATTTGTCGGCGGTATTTCTTCAGCGGCTTGGAACAAGCTGCTCACCGACCCGCTCAACCCCTTGCTCAACAAAACCATTCAGGGGCAATATCCTCCCGGCTCCACCTTCAAGATCGCCACGGCTCTGGCGGCTATTTCCGAGGGAGTTATCACCCCGGACGCCACCTTCTTCTGCGGCGGCTCGCTGAATTTCGGCAACCGGAAATACAACTGCTGGAAGAAAGGCGGTCACGGCACGGTGAATTTCCATCGAGCCTTGGTCGAATCATGCGATGTCTATTTTTATTCGGTCGGAATGAGGCTTGGCGTCGATAATATTGCCAAATACGCGACCAGCCTTGGCCTAGGGAAAAAAACCGGCATCGAGCTCGAACATGAAAAAGGCGGTATGATTCCGTCCACAGCCTGGAAACAGCAACGCTACAAGGAAAAATGGCAGGAAGGGGAAACACTCTCTGTGGCCATCGGCCAGGGCTATGTGCTGACCACCCCCTTACAGCTCTGCCGGATGACCGCCGCCGTGGTCAACGGCGGCATCCTTTACCGGCCCCAGATGGTGCAAAGCATCACGGCTCCGGACGGCAAAATCCTGAAAACCTTTGCCCCGGTCAGTGATGGTAAAATTCTTGGTTCCGCCCACTCGCTTGCCCTCATCAAGGACGCCCTGGTCGGGGTGGTAAACTCGCCGGGCGGCACCGCCAAGGTGGTGGCACTCCCGGATGTGCTCATCGGCGGCAAGACCGGCACCGCTCAGGTGGTGAACCTCTCCCAAGTCGGAGGAATGAGCGAAAAATCCATCCCCTACAAATACCGGGATCATGCTTGGTTCACCTCCTTTGCTCCCGCAGAAAAACCGGAGATCGCCGTAACCGTCCTGGTGGAGCATGGCCAGCACGGCGGTTCCGCAGCCGGCCCTGTCGCCAAGGCATTGTTTAAGCGTTATTTTGAACTGAAAAACGGCAAGGAGACGGCAACGGAGGAAGCTCAGCCCCCGTTTGCCAAGGATGAAAAGGAAGAATAATATGCTACGCTTTGACCGACGCCTGCTGCTGAATTTCGACTGGGTTCTGATCGGGGCCGTGCTTGTGGTCGCCCTCGTAGGCCTGGCCAATATTTACAGCTCGACCCATCTCTACAAGGATATGGGCGCCCCTCTCTATCTCAAGGAACTTACCTACTACCTCTTCGGTGCAGCCGTCGCCCTGCTCATCGTCAGCATCGACTACCGGGTGCTGCTCACCCTGAATTACCCGTTGTATGTGGCGATGATTTTCCTGCTGGTCGTGGCGCTTGTCGTCGGCAAAACGGTAGGCGGATCCCAGCGCTGGATCGATCTCGGGTTCTTCCGCTTGCAGCCTTCGGAACCGGCCAAGCTGATCCTGGTCGTTACCCTGGCAAGCTACTATTACCGGAAGGAAACGGGAAAAGGTTTCGGCCTGCTCGATCTGGCGGTTCCGGCCCTACTGACCGCCCTGCCCTTTCTGCTGATCGCCAAACAGCCCGATCTCGGCACAGCCCTTTTGCTGGCCTTTGTCTTTGCCTCAATGACCCTGTTTGTCAAACTCCGCTGGACCACCCTGGCGACCCTTTTGTGTTGCGGCCTCTCAGCCATCCCCATCGCCTGGAAGTTTTTTCTCAAACCTTACCAGCGCCAGCGGGTTGCCACCTTCCTCAATCCGGAAAACGACCCACTGGGCACGGGCTATCACATCATCCAGTCCAAAATCGCGGTGGGCAGCGGTTTGATCTTCGGCAAGGGATACTTGAAAGGAACCCAGGGGCAGCTCGATTTTCTGCCGGAACGGCATACCGACTTCGCCTTTTCTGTCTGGGCCGAGGAGTGGGGGTTTCTGGGTTCTGTTCTGCTGGTGCTCTGCTATTTTTTCATGATCCTCTGGGGATTGAACATCGCCATCTCCGCCAGGGATAAATTTGGAGTGTTGCTTGCCTTTGGTGTAGTCTCGCTGATCTTCTGGCAGGCCTTCATCAACCTGTCCATGGTCATGGGACTGATGCCAGTAGTGGGCGTGCCCCTGCCCCTTATCAGCTATGGGGGCTCCTCGCTGCTCACCAACCTGGCAGGCCTTGGCCTCCTGATGAATATCCGGATGCGCCGCTATATGGGCTCAAGCTGACCGTCGCACCCGTTCAGGTCTTAAAGAATTTCAATTCGGCGCGAGTACGTTTTTGCTGATCGCTCAACGCCCTGCCATCTTCCGATTTTTCAAGTTCGTTGCAGATATCCTGAATTTTCCGGATGCGGACTCTGATCCCACCGATGGTTTGATTGATAGTCCCGGCCAAATCCTGAAATGGATCACGCGGGCGCAACTTTATTTTCACCTTCAAATCTCCTTTACCTAACTCCTCCAACTCCTTTTCGATCCGATAAATCGGCCCGGCTATCTTTTGTGGCAAAAAAATGGCGAGGAGCATACCGCTCAACAAACTTACCAGAGATCCGGCGGCAATCACCGGCCATAGCAGATCACTGACCCGCCTGATGGTAATATGGGCATCATATAAAGAATCGCCGAGCTCCCTGTTGGTATAAAAATATAAAATAAGAGCGGCAATCAGGGAACTTAGGAGGACCACCCCGAAAATTCGCACCAGCAACCAACGCTGCAACTCTTTCTTCACCGTCATATTCAACTTCTTTCTTTTAAAACCGGTCATGCATCTTCCTCATGTTTTCTTGTTGTTATCCCCGCTGCCAGGAATTCAGCCGAAATTCTTATGACAGCCAAGGCAT
>JAZDIS010000123.1:0-5782 GCA_043804705.1 Pseudomonadota bacterium
TGTCAATGGCCGCCCCATCGTCGTCGGCATGGGCGCCCATGTGATCAAGGTGGGGTTGAACCCCATCCTCATCGATCTCATGGAACGGGGCATCATCAGCGCCATTGCCTTAAACGGCGCGGGCATCGTCCATGACACCGAAATCGCCATGGTGGGCCGCACCTCCGAAGAGGTGGGCGAGGTACTGGGGAGCGGCGCCTTCGGCGCGGCCAAGGAAACCGGCGAGGTGGTGAATGCCGGGATCAACCAGGGGGCGGCAAAAGGATTGGGGCTGGGCGAAGCGCTGGGCGGCTATCTGCTGGCCCAGGATTTCCCTTACAATAACATGAGCCTGCTGGCCACGGCCAAGCGGCTGGGGATTCCGCTCACCGTACATGTGGCCATGGGCACCGACATCGTTCACATCCACCCCACGGCCAACGGCGCGGCCATCGGCCAGACCAGCCATCAGGATTTCCGCTTGTTCTGCGGCCTGGTTGCCGAACTGGAAGGCGGCGCCTACCTCAACTTCGGTTCCGCCGTGCTCCTGCCCGAGGTGTTTTTAAAGGCCCTCACCCTGGCCCGCAACCTGGGGCATGTGGTGAACAACTTCACCACGGCCAACTTCGACTTCATCCGCCATTACCGGACCATGACCAACGTGGTGAACCGGCCGACCATGGGCGGCGGCAAGGGCTACAATATCATCGGCCACCATGAACTCCTGATCCCGCTTTTGGCCGCGACCCTGCTTGATCGGCTCCATGGGAGCTGAGGGGTTCGAAAGGATGCTCCGGGTGATTGCAACAAAAATGATGATCGACGGATGACTTATCTTGCGCAATCAGCGGAAAAAAGCTAAAGATCGGAGTCAAATCCATGCCCTTGCATGATTTTCTTTGCCGCGCCTGCGGCAGTGCGGGCGGCGGAGCCAAGTGTTCCGGCTGTGCCGGCGGAAGTTGCAGCACCTGTCATTAACCATGCGTGAGCGGTTTGTTCGTTAACCAAATAACAGGGGAACAGTTGATGCAGAAAATAATCAGAATCGGCACCAGGGCAAGCCTGCTGGCCTTGACCCAATCCACCTGGATCAAAGGTCTCATCGAAGCCCGCTACCCGGAAACCACGGTCGAGCTGGTGAAAATCATCACCAAGGGCGACAAGATTCTCGACGTGCCGCTGGCCAAGGTGGGCGGCAAGGGTCTGTTCGTCAAGGAAATCGAAGAGGCCCTGCTCAAAAACGAGGTGGACATCGCGGTGCACAGCATGAAGGATGTGCCGGCCGAACTGCCCGAGGGGCTGCACATCGGCATCATCACCAAACGGGAGAACCCGTTTGACGCCTTTATCTCGAACAAATGCGCCACCTGCCGCGAGCTGCCCCAGGGCGCCAAAGTAGGCACCAGCAGCCTGCGGCGTAAATCCCAGCTGGCCAATATCCGGCCTGATCTGGTCATTGAAGACCTGCGGGGCAACCTGGATACCCGGCTGCGCAAACTCGACGAGGGCCAGTACGATGCGATCATCCTGGCCGCCGCGGGCTTGAACCGATTGTCGCTCAGCGAGCGGGCCAAATCCTATTTTACGGAAGCAGAGATGCTGCCCGCCGTGGCCCAAGGCGCGGTGGGCATTGAATTGCGCCAAGCCGATGCGACGCTGCTGGCCGGGCTGCTGTTCATGGATCACCAGGAAACCTCCCTGGCGGTTCGGGCGGAACGCGGCTTTCTCCACCGGCTCCAGGGCGGCTGTCAGGTGCCGATCGCCGGGTTTGCCAGGGTTGTCGAGGGCAAAACCCTGGAAATGACCGGATTGGTCGCTTCCGTAACCGGAGATAAAATGATCCGGCTGGAATTATCCGCCGATACCACCGATCCCGAGGGATTGGGAGTGCGGCTGGCGGAAAAGCTCCTGGCCGAAGGCGGTGGGGAGATCCTTTCCGAGGTTTACGGCCACACCATGGAATAAGAAGCTCCCCATAACCGGGCGCCAAACCAAAACCGGCCTGGCCGGTTTTTTTATTGAGAAGAATCATGACAGCACACAGCAACAAAAAAACAGCACGTTCCAGGGGCAAGGTCTACCTCATCGGCGCGGGTCCCGGCGACCCCACCCTCATTACGGTGAAGGGGCTGGAGCTCCTCAAAAGGGCCGAGGTTCTGGTCTATGATTACCTGGCCAGCCCCAAGCTGCTCAAGTATGTGCCCAAAGAGGCCGAGCTGATCTACGCCGGAAAAAAGGGGGGGCAGTGCCATGCCCATACCCAGGAGGAGATCAACCAGATGCTGGTGGACCATGCCTCCGCAGGGAAGATCGTGGTGCGTCTGAAAGGCGGCGACCCCTTCATCTTTGGCAGGGGCGGCGAGGAACTCGAGGAACTGGCCCGGCACAACATCGCCTTTGAGGTGGTGCCGGGCGTGACCTCGGCCACCGCCGCCGCCACCTATGCGGGCGTGCCCATAACCCACCGGGAATACACCGCCTCGGTTGCCTTTATCACCGGCCATGAGGATCCCACCAAGGAAGTCTCCAATATCGCCTGGGACAAGATTTCCACCGGCATCGGCACCCTGGTTTTCTACATGGGGATCAAGAATCTGCCCTTTATCACCGAAAACCTGATCAAGCATGGCCGCGACCCTCAGACCCCGGTGGTGGTGGTGCGCTGGGCCTCCACCCCGATCCAGCGCTCGGTGGTAGGCACCCTGGCCACCATCGCCGAGGTGGTCAAGCAGGAAAAGATCAAGCCGCCCGCCCTGATCGTGGTGGGCGAGGTCGTCAAGCTGCGCGATACCATCAACTGGTTCGAGAAAAGGCCCTTGTTCGGCAAACGTATCCTGGTGACCCGGACCCGCGAACAGGCCAGCGAGCTGGTCCGCCTCCTGGAAGATCATGGCGCCGACTGCGTGGAGGGGGCCACCATCGCCCTTGAACCGCCGGACAGCTGGGCGGAGCTGGATGCCGAGTTGAACCGGCTTGGCGATTACCAGTGGCTGGTGTTTACCAGCATCAACGCCATCCGTTTCTTCTTCACCCGGCTCTTTGAACGGGGCTTGGACTGCCGGGCTCTGGCCGGGCCGAAGATCGCCGTGGTCGGCACGGCCACCGCCGACATGCTCAAGGAATACGGTATCACCGCGGATCTGGTCCCCGAGGAATTCACCGGCGACGGGCTGGCCGCGAGCATGGTGGCGCAGGGAATGCAGGGCTGCAAGGTTCTGCTGCCCAGGGCCAAAAAAGCCAGGGAGGTGTTGCCGGAAATCCTCCAGGAGAACGGGGCCGAGGTGGCGGTGGTGCCGGTGTATCAGAATGTCCGGCCCAAGGATTACGAGATGGTGCGCCAGGAGCTGGCCGAAGGCGGGATCGACATGGTCACCTTCACCAGCTCATCCACGGTGACGAACTTTCTCGAGATGCTGGGGCCGGAACGTGAATCCCTGCTGGCCGGAGTCAAGGTGGCGACCATCGGCCCGATTACCGCGAAAACCGCGATAAAGGCCGGGCTGGCCATTGATGTGCAGCCAGAGACCTATACCATCCCGGCCCTGGTGGAAAGCATCCTCGATTTTTACGGGAAATAAATGAAGCTTCTTGCAAAAATTCAATAAATTCCCTCCCCCACCGGAGTCTGCGCTTACCTGGCGGGGGAGGGGAATTCAATTTGTCTGAGCCTCTGCACCCACAAACAGTTAATCTATCTTGTCAAAAGCCTTCGAACTGGCCCCGCACACCGGACATTTCTCCGGGGCTTCCCCCTCGCTGGTATAGCCGCACACCGAACAGACATGGATCTCTGTTTCCTCCTGGCTGTCCAGGCTATCCAGAGCCTTCTGGTACAGGGCTGCGTGGATCTTTTCCACCTCATTGGCATAACTGAAGCTGCGCTCCGCTGATTTATGCCCTTCTTCCTTGGCCGCGGCAATCATGCCCGGATACATCTCCTGAAACTCATGGGTCTCCCCGCTGATGGCTTCTTTCAGGTTGGCGGCGGTATCGCCGATGCCCTTGAGCGCCCGCAGGTGGGCGTGGGCATGGATGGTTTCCGCATGGGCCGCAGCGCGGAAGAGCCTGGCCGTTTGCTTGAAACCCTCCTTGTCCGCCTTGTCGGCAAAGGCCAGATATTTGCGGTTTGCCTGCGATTCCCCGGCAAATGCCTCCCAAAGATTCTTCTCGGTTGTACTCATGCGGCTTCTCCTTTTTTGGTGCGTAATGGTTGTGCCAACCTGGCAAAAAAAGGCTGTGACACAAAAAAACAAT
Organism: Pseudomonadota bacterium; assembly: GCA_043804705.1. Taxonomy (GTDB): domain Bacteria; phylum Desulfobacterota; class Desulfobulbia; order Desulfobulbales; family Desulfurivibrionaceae; genus Thiovibrio. Next base: position 4,234 of record JAZDIS010000123.1, read on the forward strand.
GGCCGTTTGGGACAAAAAAGATTTTTAAAAGAATACCATTCATGGCTAACTAAATGCAATTTTTCCCAAAGACAGGTCCAGGCCGGAGAGCTGTCATCACCCAAGCAATATTTTACTCAGCCAAGGGAAAGACCATGATAAAAAAGATACTTGCTGCATCCTTGCCATGGAAACAGAGGAGAATGCGGCGCGTTTTCTTTCTCTCCCTGGGCTTGTTGCTCGCCCTGCCCGGTTTGGTCTGGGCCGGGGCAGGCCAGGCCCTTGAAAGCCTGGTGGAGAACGGCGGCCTCATCGTCACCAGAAACGGGGCCACCATTTACGAACAAAACGGAGACAGCCAGTTCATGCCGGCCAGCGTGCAAAAAATCGGCACGGCTCTGGCCGCCATCCGGATACTTGGCAAGGATTACCGTTTTCGCACCCGGTTCTATCTCAACAATGACCACGACCTGTACATTCAGGGGCTAGCCGACCCGTTGCTGGTTTCCGAGGAGGTGGCCAAGATCGTTACAGCGCTCCGCAGCCGAGGCCTTTCTTCAATCCGCAATATCGTGGTTGATGACAGTGGTTGCCGGCTTGAAAACGGAACCGATGGCTCCACCAATACCCTGAACCCCTACGATGCCCAGAACAGCTGCCTGGCGGTGAACTTCAACACCATCAATCTTATCAAGGGGGCGGACGGCAGCGTGCGTTCCGGCGAAGAGCAGACCCCTACCCTGCCGCTCATGCGGGAACTGGCGCAAGGGCTGCCGCCCGGCAGCCACCGGATCAACGGCACGGCCGCCGGCAACCAGAGCCTGCGCTATGCCGGAGAGCTGTTTTCCGCCATGTTCCAGAAACAAGGGATACCGGTGCGCGGCGAGATCATCCCCGCTCCGGTGCCGGATGGCCTCAAGCCGGTGTACGAGCATGCCTCAAGCAAGAGTCTGGACGAGGTGCTCACCGGCCTGCTCAAGTATTCCAACAACTTCATCGCCAACCAGCTTTTCCTGGCCATGGGCGCCAAAGAGTACGGCTGGCCCGCCACCTGGGACAAAGGCCGGCGGGCCATGAGCGGATGGTATCGCAACGAGTTGGGGCTTTCGGAAAAAGATATCGTGGTCCGCGAAGGTTCCGGCCTCTCCCGGCAGAACCGGGTGACGCCCAGGGCAATGCTCGCCATTCTCGAAGCGTTCAAGCCCCATGCCGGGCTGCTTCCCTTTGAAAACAACTGCCTGCGCAAGTCCGGCACCATGACCGGGGTGTACGGGTATGCCGGGTATTTTGCCGGAGAGCGCGGGCTGGACAGTTTTGTCCTCCTCCTCAACCAGCCGAAAAACACCAGGGATCAGGTGCTGGAGCTGCTTGGCGCCATGCACGGGGCCAAGGGGAGGCGCAAAAACTGAGTTTTGCAAAGATCGGTTTTACTGCGTATTCCGGCCGAAAACGACCACCATTCCGGGTTGAAAACGACCACCGTTCCGGAGGGAAAGCGACCACCATTCCGGAATGAAAACGACCACCGTTCCGGAGCAATCCGACCAGTCGATGAGGTTGTAGTCGCGGG
>JAZDIS010000124.1:0-13627 GCA_043804705.1 Pseudomonadota bacterium
ACCAGATCCAGATGGGAATCGAGGCCATCCCGCCCCGGCTGGTGGGGATGCTCAACAAACAGGGTTCGCCCGCCCGGACAGCCAAAGCGATCAGCACCCTGCGCCGTCAGGCCATCCGGCCCTTTGGCTATTTCATCTACGGGATGGACGAAACCGAGGCCGAGGGCACGGAAACCCTCAACTTTATCCGGCATTCAGGGCTGCTCGACGCCGTGGCCTCCCCATTGGCCCTGTATCCGGGCACCGGCCTTGCCCAAGAGCTGGAGCCGCAGCGTTTCTTTGCCAAGGGCGAGATACTTTTTTATTCCCCCGCCTCGGCACGGAAATGGAAAAAGAAATACCAGCAGGCACTGGCCGAACTCCATGACAGGGAAGGCTTCCGCCGGGAAGAGGTTGCACCGGGCACCCCGCCGAATCTGGTCCGGACCATCGCCCGCCATTTTCAGCTTCTGGAGCAGGGGGATCACCTTGGGGCTGAACAGATTCTCCTGAACCTCACCAGGGAACAGCCGGAAAACCCGTGGGGGTTTGACTTGCTCTCCCGCCTGTATGAGGGACTTGGCAAAAAAAAGAAAGCCGCGGGCATGCGTCGGCAACTGCATCTGCTGACCGGCGCTTCCACCTGACTATCGGCTGAAGAAAATCACCGCTTGCTTCCGCTCTTCTGGTACTTAAAAACAGCCCGGTTATGCTCGGCCAGATCGCAGGAAAAATAATGGGTGCCGTCATTTTTTGAAACGAAATAGAGATAGGATTCCGCCGCGGGGTGCAGCACCGCGGCAATGGCAGCGCGGCCCGGATTGGCGATGGGGCCTGGAGGCAAGCCGTTGATCAGATAGGTGTTGTACGGGCTCGGCGTTTCCAGGTCTTTCCGGGTGAGATTGCCGTTAAAATCGGCCAGGCCGTAAATCACGGTCGGATCGGTCTGCAGCCGCATATTCTGTCGCAGGCGGTTTAAAAAAACCCGGGCGATGAGGGGCCGTTCTTCCGGGGCGGCGGTCTCCTTTTCCACGATGGAGGCCAGGGTAAGCACCTCATGGGGGGAAAGGCCCAGCGGGTTGTCGCGCAAATCGCCCAATTTCTGCCGCACCTTGTTGCCCCGGTCAACCATCAGGCCGATGATCTCCCGCGGATTCTGGCCGCGCACCAGCTGATAGGTATCCGGGAACAGATAGCCCTCCAAACTTGCCGCCCGCACCCCATGCCGGGCAAGAATCTCCGGATCACGCACCAGTTTCAGAAAAAGCTCCCGTTCCACCCAGCCACCCTCGGCCAGGATGTCGGCAAGCTGATAGATGCTGGCGCCCTCGGGGATGGTGACCGACCAGCGCACCGTGGCCCCGGCCGCAAGGGCACGGAGGATTTGATACGGGGTTTGTCCGGGGCTGAAGAGATATTCCCCGGCCTGCAACCGCTGGCTGAGCCGGGAGGCCCTGGCGAGACAATAAAATCCCCGGCCCGGCGGGATCACCCCGTTTTCGGCAAGAATCTTTTCGATCCCGGCAAGGCTTGTTCTGGGAGGAATCAGGAGATGCAGATTGGCCCCGGCGATGCTCACCGGGGTTACGGCATAGGACCAGAGCCAGAGCCCGAACCCGGCCAGGCCAAAAAAGGCAAAGGCACAGAGCCAGACAACCAGGCGCCGGATGGTACTGGGCCGTTGCCGGCCTTTTTTTCGGAACCCACTTCCCTGGCCCAAAAACATCGTCTCCCGCGTATTTTCACCGTGAGGCTCTGCCCCACAGCGCAAAAACGGCGGGAGGCAATCGCGCTGCGAGTTTACCCCTGCCTCAATCCGTAAACACCATGGAGAGAATCCGGTCCATGTTCTTCACCGGCACAAACTTGATCTTCTTGCGGAGATCCTCGGGAATCTCCACCAGATCCTTCTTGTTCTGCTCCGGGATGATCACCGTGGTGATCCCGGCCCGCAGAGCGGCCAGGGCCTTCTCCTTGAGGCCGCCGATGGGCAGCACCCGGCCCCGCAGGGTGATCTCCCCGGTCATGGCCACATCCTGGCGCACCTTTTTCCGGGAGAGGGCCGAATACATCGCGGTGGCGATGGTCACCCCGGCGGACGGCCCGTCCTTGGGAATGGCGCCGGCCGGGACATGCACATGGATATCGATCTCTTCGAAGTAATTATCGGCGAGCTTGAGCTTCTTGAGACGCGAGCGGCAGAAGCTTAAGGCAGCCTGGGCCGACTCCTTCATCACCTCGCCCAGCTGGCCGGTCATGGTCAGATTGCCCCTGCCCTTGAGGATGGATATCTCGATATAGAGGATCTCTCCGCCCACCTCGGTCCAGGCAAGGCCGGTGGCCATGCCCGGCTGGTCGATGATCTCGGTTTCCGACTCGGGGGTATACTTGGGCGGGCCGAGATACTTGCTTAAGGTCCGGTCCGTGAGGGGGAACGGCCCCTTACTGCCTTCCGCTACCTTGCGGGCGTTTTTCCGGCAGATGGTGCCGATCTCCCGCTCCAGGTTCCGCACCCCCGCTTCCCTGGTATAATTGCTGATGATCTTGGCCAGCACCACATCGTCGAACTGGACGTGCTTGGCGGTGATGCCGTTTTCCTCAATCTGCCGAGGCACCAGATAGCGGCGGGCAATCTCGATCTTCTCTTCCAGGGTGTAGCCGGCCAGACGGATCACCTCCATCCGGTCGTAGAGCGGGGCCGGAATGGTGTCCGCCATGTTGGCGGTGGTTATGAACATGACCTTGGAAAGATCAAAGGGCATGTTGAGGTAATGGTCGGTGAAATCGGTGTTCTGGGCCGGGTCCAACACCTCCAGCAGGGCGGAGGATGGGTCGCCCCGGTAGTCGGCGCCGACCTTGTCGATCTCGTCGAACATGAAGACCGGGTTGTTGGCCCCCACGGTTTTCAACCCCTGGATGATCCGCCCCGGCATGGCGCCGATATAGGTGCGGCGATGGCCGCGGATCTCGGCCTCGTCGTGCATGCCGCCCAGGGAAAGCCGATGGAACTTGTGGCCCATGGCCCGGGCGATGGACTGGCCGAGCGAGGTCTTGCCCACCCCTGGGGGGCCGACAAAACAGAGGATCGGCCCCTTGGTCGTCTTGTTGAGCGAGCGCACGGCCAGGTATTCGAGGATGCGTTCCTTGACCTTTTCCAGTCCGTAATGATCCTCGTCCAGCACCGCTTTGGCGACCTTGAGATCAATCCGGTCCTTGGTGCCCTTGCGCCAGGGCAGGTCTAAAATCCAGTCGATATAGGTGCGGACAATGGAGGCTTCCGAGGCATCGGGATGCATGGTCTCCAGCCTTTTCAGCTGTTTGGCCGCCTCCTTCTTGACCTCGGGCGGCATCCGGCATTTGGCCAGTTTGTCCCGCAGCTCATCCATCTCTTGCGATCGATCGTCGATGTCGCCCAGCTCTTTTTTCAGGGCCTGCAACTGCTCGCGCAGGTAATATTCCCGCTGGGTGCGGCTCATCTCCTCCTTGGCCTCGGACTGGATCTTGGCCTGCATGGTGGAGACTTCCAGCTCTTTTTGCAGGTACTCGGCCACCTTTTTCAAGCGCAGGGCCGGGTCAAAGGTTTCCAGCACCGACTGGGATTCGGACACCCGCAACTGCAGGTTGGAGACCACCAGGTCGGCAAGCCTGCCCGGCTCCTCCACGTTGTTCAAGATAACCATGAGGTCTGAGGACATGATGCCCTTGAGCGAGAGGATTTTCTCCGTCTGCTCACGAACATTGCGCATCAGCGCCTCCATCTCGACGGAGACCTCCTCCTGCTCTTCATCCTCGATCAGCTCGATCCGGGCGATGTGGTGGGGCTCTTCCTGGACAAAGGATTCGACCCGCGCCTTGCGCAGGGCCTGAACCAGCACCTTGAGGCGGCCGTCCGGCAGCTTCAGGGTGCGCATAATCATGCAGACCATGCCCACATCATACATATCCTCGGACTGGGGTTCGTCCAGGGAAGCGTCCTTCTGGGTAACGAGCATGAGGAGCTTGTCCTTGCTCATGGCATCGTTGACCGCGCCCACCGAAGCAGGCCGCCCGACAAAGAGGGGAATAATCATATAATTGAAGATAACCACATCACGCACCGCCATGAGCGGCAATTCTCCGGGGATCTCCTGCCCTTCGGAATCATGAAAATCGTTCAGCTCTGAGGTCATGGAATCATTAATATCCACAACATGCCTCCAGGTTATAATTTATCGGCAAACCGGCCTTGCCGGAAAGAACAATGGTTTAAGTGTTGTGGCAACATAAGCACCCCTCTCCGTGAAGTCAAGACGATATCCGCAGGCGGAACCGGTCCTGAAATATGCTTGAAGAAATCGGTGTTTTGCACCATAGTAGGCTTGCAACCGGCAAAACGTCCAGCACCGGACGATAAGCATCATCTCGACAATCATGCCATGATGGCCAACAAAAAACAACCGGCAACCAATCCTGATGAACCTTGCAAACGCTTCTTTCTTTGATCTGAGCCGCTACGCCCATGCCTCTCTTTTCGTGGCCGAGGAATACCCCTGGCAGGCGCTGGCCCGGTTGAAGACCTATCTGGCCGAGTATCCCTGGCCGCAAATAGCCTGGCCCCAGACCCCGGGCCCGCTCCCGGCCACCCTGATCCTCCACGAAACTATGCTGATGAAAGCCGAAGATTGCACCATCGAATTCGGCGACGCCACCAAGGGCAAGCTCAGGGTGTTCCGTAACGGCACGCTGCTCGAAGGAGCCAGCGTACTCATGGCCGGGGTGGTGCTGGCCGGTGGGCCGCTCGGTATCGGCAAGGGGGTGCTGGTTGAATCCGGAGCCTTTATCAAGGGACCGGTGCTCATCGGCGACCAAAGCGAGATCCGGCAGGGCGCCTATCTCCGCGGCCACTGCCTGGTGGGAGCCCGCTGCGTGGCCGGTCATGTCACCGAGGTCAAGCATGCCATCTTCCTGGACGATGCCAAGGCCGGACATTTCGCCTATCTGGGCGACAGCATCCTGGGCAACGAGGTGAACCTGGGGGCGGGAACCAAACTGGCCAACCTGCGCTTCACCGGCGGGGATGTTCTGGTGAAAACCCCGGCCGGCCCAATCAGTTCCGGGTTGCGCAAATTCGGGGCAATATTTGGTGACAAGGCCCAGACCGGCTGCAACGCGGTGACCAATCCGGGTACGGTGCTCGGCAGAAAATCCATTGTCCTGCCCAACACCACCGCACCTTCCGGCTGGCACCCCAACAACTCGCTGATCCGGTAACCGTTGAGCAGCACCGCATCTGCTTCGCAGTCTCGCGGTGCTCGCTTAGCTGTCATCGGTCTGTCCGCATAACGTGTGTTTAGAGCCCCTGCCCGAGAACCGGGCATAGGGGCTTTTATCCAGCTTGGCTGGGATGGCGGACAGACCTCTTTCGCGCATCTGCGGCACTGCTCAACGGTTACTATTTCGGGGCTGCTGTAATTTGGTGCTGATTGACTGATCCGCTAGGCAGGCCCGCTCATCTCAAAAAAGTGGGCAAGCCCGAGGATAAACTCCAGACAAATGGCCACCACGAGAAAGAGGCGCAGCGTTCTGGAAAACGGCAGCCGCTCCTTGACCAGGCGTTGCAGGACGGCGAGAATCAGCAGCGTGGCGCCCAGATTGATGGGCGCCACGGACAGCACATGGATCAAGGTTTCCACCATTGACTGCATGGCCCGCCCGGGAAAATACCGGACACTGGCCAGCAGATAGACGACAACCAGGATAGCCAGGGAAATCTGCTCCCGTATTTTTCGCATATGCAACCCGTTGTTATTCTTTTTCAGATGATCCCCTGCCTGGGGAGAATTTCGGCCCATTGTAACAGGAATTACAAATGACACAATCGCTCACCGCCCTTTTTTCTCCGGAAACAAGTCCCCATCCCGCTGACCTGCAACCCTTCCTACTCCTGTGCGAGGCGCTCTTTTTTTATACCTTGCCGGGCAAGGCCGAGCAGCAGGGAGTGTGGACAGGATACACGCCGGTGCACCTTTCCGGAGACGAACAGGCCCGGTTCCAGTCCCTCAGCCAGGAACTCAAGGGCCACGAGGCCGAATTCCATGGCGGACTCCTGGCCTCTCTTTCCGCCGGTCATGGCGACCGGGACGAGGCCTCAATCGGCTCGCTGGCCTCTTGCCTGCGTTCGGGCAAAAAAGCCTCACAACCTCAAAAATCCGAAGACGAAATACTCTGGCAGGCCATGCTCATCCTGCAACTGGCGGAGATGTTCCGGGAAGAAGAACGGGAAATCGCCCAGGGATTCCTGGCCGTCTCGGGAAAAGAGGCCGAACTTTTTGCCGCCCTCCGAGGCGAAGGGGCAGGGGCAGGGGAAGGAGAGGGGGACGAGGAAGAGGAGCAAGCCCTGCGGGAACTTGCCGCAGCCAGGCCGCCGGGTGGCCCGGCGATCAACCTGCCCAGGCTGGCCAAGGCTTGGGGCCACCTCTACACCCGCGATACACGAGGAGCTGAATTCCCCCTGCTGGTCACAACCCACGAAGAACTCCAGGGCTTGCTCGCCGAGGCTTACGAGGCTCTCCGCGGCATGGTTCCCCGGCTGCTGGTCAGCCTCGCCCTGCCGGTCCAGACACAGAACCCGGAAGATCTCGCCCTGGCTGAAGAATTCAGGATGGGCACCGGGGCTTCCCGGGAGCAGTTCAACCGGTTGCTGCTCGGGATTGCCGCAAGCGGGACAATCTCCGCCGGGCAGCTGACAGAGCTGAAAGAGGCGGGAAACGACCTGAACCGGGCGGCCCTTCCTTTTCTGAAAGGCAACCCGGCCGAAAAGACCATGCGCTTTTACGCTTACGAGGGAGCCGCACTCAGAGACCTTTTTGCCGGCCTGGCCGGAACCCCCATCGCCGAACCGCAAAAAACTTCGGCAACCACCGGGCTTCTCGCGGTTCTGAACTGATTGCCCTCTTAACGGTAGGGGTTGATGGTCAGTACCGGGCAGGGCGCGGTCTTGACAATCTTCTCCGCCACGCTGCCAAAGAGAATCTTGTCCAGTCCCTTGTAGCCATGGGTACCCATGACAATCATGTCCGCTTTCTCTGCCCCTGCAAAGCGATTGATCTCCTCGACCACGTCGCCGACCAGAACCGCCGTGGTGTGCGGCACCGAACCGTTGAGGGTTTCCGCCACGAAGCTCTTCATTTTATCCCCGGCGCTCTTGACCATCTCCTCCTCAAGCTGGATAATGGGGATATGGGGCACGAAAAAACCGGAATAATCGTCAAAGCTCTGCACCACAAAAACAACAATCAGCTCCGCCTTGAATCTGCCGGCAACGTCGGCGGCCGTGCGGAGAACCTTCTGCGAATTCTCTGAAAAATCCACGGGAACCAGGATTCTTTTAATTTCTTTCATTTCCTCTCCTTATGGTATAGATGTCAAACTTTAGTGGAACTATCCAGCAGCACCACATCTTAGCCCGATCGCAACCTGGGCCGAGCCTGGACGCGTTACCCTCTCTCCATGCTCAGGCTAGCAGAATGCTTTTCCCCTTGTCAACAGGAGAGAAATTTCCTTGAATCCGTACCCGGAGCAAAGCCCGATGTCCACTTCCCTGTCCGAGGCCATGGCCGGCATCTTTGCCCAAGGCGGCATCCTGGCCCAAAAACTTCCCGGCTACGAATCGCGCCCCAGCCAGCTGTGCATGGCCGAAGCCATTGCTGCCACCCTGGAGCTGCCGGAAGACGAAAGGCCGCGCCAGCCCGGAATGCTGGCGGTCGAGGCGGGCACCGGCACCGGCAAGACCCTGGCCTATCTGGTTCCAGCCATCTTGAGCGGCCAGAAGGTGGTGGTTTCCACCAACACCCTGAACCTCCAGGACCAGATCCTCACCAAGGAAATCCCCTTCATAAAAAAGCACCTGGCCCCGAGGCTGAACGCCCTCTGCATCAAGGGGAGACAGAACTACCTCTGTCTCTACCGCTGGCAGCAGTTCCTCGCCTCGCCCCAGCGCACTGTCCTGGCCGACGACCGCGACAGCCAACGGATCACCGGCTGGCTTGAGGAAACCGGGACCGGCGACCGGAGCGAACTCTCCTGGCTGGCGGACAACGCCCCGCTCTGGCAGGCAATCACCGCCTCAGCCAGCCAATGCCTGGGCGGCAACTGCCCGGATGCTTCCTCCTGTTTTATCACCCGGCTGCGCAAAAAGGCGGGCCAAGCCCAGCTGCTGGTGGTCAATCACCACCTCTTTTTTTCCGACCTTGCCCTGCGCCGTTTCGGGCATGCCGAGGTCCTGCCCCGCTACGAATCGGTGATCTTCGACGAGGCCCATCATCTGGAAAGTGTGGCAACCCGCTACTTCGGCACCTCCTTCAGCCATTATCAGGTGATCGATCTGGTCAAGGATCTGGAGACTGCGGCCCAGGCCGAGCTGGTGGGCCGCGTCAAGGAGGGGGTGGTGCAGACCGCCAGGGCGCTGGCCAAGCAGATCGACCTCTTTGCCGAGCTCTTCCCCAAGGAGCGGGGCCGCTTTTCCCTGCTGCAGTTCATCGACCGGTTCCCAGGCTGGGAAGAAGAGCGGCAGCGGTTCGCCGATCAGATCAAGGGCTTGTGCAATCAACTGGCCAAGGCGGCCATGGGCGGGGAGTCCTGGCTGGGCATGCAGCGGCGGGCGGAAGAGATGCTGGCCGCCTTTAGCACCATCACCGAAGCGCGGGACCCCTCCTCTGTTTACTGGTACGAGCGGCGGGAGAAAACCGTGGCCCTGTCCGCCTCGCCCATCGACATCGCCCACGAACTGCAGGACTTTCTCTACGAGCAGACCCGCAACGTGATCTTCACCTCGGCTACGCTTACCACGGACAACACCTTCACCTACTTTTTCAGCCGCCTCGGCCTGCCCGGAGATACCCCGGCCCTGACCCTGGCCACCCCCTTTGATTACGAAAAGCGCACCCTGTTGTTCGTGCCGGGCAAGGGGTTTCCCGAACCCGCGGAGCGCGAGTTTCCAGCCGCCGGCCAGCAACTGATGCAGGAGCTGATCATGGCCGCCAATGGCCGGACCCTGCTGCTTTTCACCAGCATCAGCGCCATGCGCGCCGCCCACGAGGTTCTCCTCACCCGGCTGCCCTTTCCGGTTCTGGTGCAGGGGGAGGCGCCCAAGGCCAGACTGCTTGAGCAGTTCCGGGAGCAGACCCATTCCGTCCTCCTGGCGGTGGCGAGTTTCTGGGAGGGGGTGGATGTGGTGGGCGAATCGCTGAGCTGCGTGATCATCGACAAACTTCCGTTTGAAGTCCCCTCGGACCCTGTTATTATGGCCCGCATGGAACGGATCAAAAACGAGGGCGGCAACCCCTTCTACGATTTCCAGATTCCCCGCGCCATCCTGACCCTGCGCCAAGGGGTGGGCCGGTTGATGCGCAGCTCCACCGACCGGGGGGTTCTGGCCATCTGCGATGTCCGCCTCTTCAGCAAGCAGTACGGCAGACTCTTCCTGAAAAGCCTGCCCCAAAGCCCGATCTGCCGGAGTCTTACAGGCGTACGGGATTTTTTCCAGGAGGAACGATCATGAACAATGCCGAACTGCTTGCGGTTTTCAAAGAAAAGTCCGTGGCGATCGACGCGGTGATGGAAGAGGATCTGGCCATCGTCGAGAGCCCGCTGCTGGCCCGGATCATCCGCCACGCCATCTTCCAGGGCGGCAAGCGCATCCGCCCCCTGCTTACCCTGCTGGCCGCAAGCCTGGTGGGCTCCCCTCCCGCCGACACGGCGCGCCTGGCCATTTCTTTCGAGTATCTCCACGCGGCAAGCCTCTTGCACGACGATGTCATCGACCATGCCACCATGCGACGCGGGGCCAAAACCGCCAACACCATCTGGGGCATGGAGCCGGTCATCCTGGCCGGGGATTACCTGCATGCCCATGCCATGGCCCTGGCCAGCGAGGTGGGCGGCCCGGCGGCCATGGCCTTGATCGGCCGCGCCACCGCCGCCATGGTCGAGTCGGAATTTTTGCAGATGCACAACGCCCAGGAGATCCTCATCTCCGAGGAAAACTATTTTTCGGTCCTGAGGGGCAAAACCGCCGCCCTCATTGCCGCGGCCTGCGAGGCGGGTATTGCCCACAACCAGGGCACAGCCGAGCAGCGAAAGGCCCTGCGCACCTATGGGACCAACCTGGGGTTGGCCTTCCAGATCGTTGACGACCTGCTGGATTATCTGGGAGACCCGGCAAAAACCGGCAAGGCGGTGGGCAACGATTTTCAGGAGGGCAAAATGACCCTGCCCCTGATCAAGACCCTGGCCCGGGCCGAAGCCGGGGACCGCGAGGTACTGGCCGGACTGCTCAAGGCAACCCCGCAAGAGCGGAGCAGACAACTGGCCTTGGCCTGCGGCCTGATGGAAAAATACCAGGGCTTTTCCCTGGCCAGGGCGCAGGCTGAATCGCTGCTCGCGGAAGCCCTGGGTGGTCTTGCCATCTTCGGCGAGGCCCCGGCAAAAGAGCCCCTGGCCGGTCTGGCCCATTATGTCCTGAGCCGGGACAAATAGGCATGCCCAAGGTTTCTCCGAAAAAATCCGCCCGGAAAAACACCAAAAAGAAAGGGGCGCGCCGCTTTGGCCTCTTCTGCCTGTTTCTCTTTGTAGCCGCTACCTTGGCCGCCGGCTTCTATTTCATGGCGCTCTATCCAGGCAAGCCACCGGAGGGGACGCTGCCCCTGCTGAGCGGGCAGGCCAAGAACAAGCCCCTGCACAAAAAAACCGAACCGCTGTCTGCCCCGCTTTATGAAGAGCCTGCCCTGCCCCACCAGGCATCACCGGTTGCGCCCCGCCCCGGGAAGGTGGCGGAAAGGCCTCTTACCGGCCTGCCCCTTGTCGCCATCGTCATCGACGATATGGGTTACCGGCAAAACACCGGCAAGGCCCTCCTCGCCCTGGACCTGCCCCTCTCCTTCGCCTTCCTGCCCTTCACCCCTTTTTCCGCCGAGCTGCAACAAGAGGCCCAGGACCGGGGGCGCGACATCCTCCTCCATCTGCCCCTTGAGCCCCTGGACCCAAAATGGCATCCCGGCCCAGGAGCTCTGACCACGGCCATGGATCCGGAGACCATGACGGCCCTCCTCCGCAAAGACCTGCAGGCGGTCCCCAAAGCCGTGGGGATCAGCAACCACATGGGTTCCCGCTTCACCGCCGACTCCCAGGCCATGCGGACCCTGCTGGCCCTGGTGCGGGCGCGCCACCTTTTTTTCCTGGACAGCGTCACCGCCCCCAACAGCGTGGCCTATGATCTCGCCCTGGAGATGGGCGTAAAGGCAGAACGCCGCACCGTTTTTCTGGACAACGACCAGAGCCCGGACAAAATCATTGCCCAGCTTGACCTCCTGGTCCGGCTCGCCGGAGAGCATGGCCAGGCCGTAGGCATCGGCCACCCCTATCCGGCCACGGTGGAGGCCCTGCGCCGGCATCAGGCCCAGCTGCGCACCCGCACCGAGATGGCCGGAGTCTCCCGCCTTGTTCATTGAGGCACAGCCTGCACAAAAAAAAGAAGGGGAACGAACTCTCTTCGTCCCCCTTCCCGCACGTATGGCCGCAGGCATCATGCTGCCCGGCCGGCTATCAAAACCCGGCGAAAATCATCGCCCTCCGCAGGCAACGTCGGCCGGAAACGTTTTCGTCGCTGACCTTGCCAAGCTCTTGCCGGCCTTTTTCACCGGGGGTCAAGAGAGGAGGCGCGGGGCACTACCGCCCATTCTTTTAATCTGCGCCGTACCCATGTTCACCGGCTTGACCTGCTCGCCATAAATCACCCCGACCATGTCCGCGACATGTTCCTGGGATTGACAACACTGGGAATACAGCTCTTCGGCGGCAGAGGCCGACTCCTCGGCGCCGGCGGCAATCTGCTGCACCACCCGATCCAGCTCGGCAATCGCCTTATTGATCTGCGCGATACCGCCGGCCTGGTCATTTGAGGCCTCGCTGATTTCACTGACCAGGGCACCCACCTTTTCGGTCGTGCCGGAGACCTGGGAAAAAGCGGCACTGGTCCTCTCCACCAGATGGGAACCGGCATCGATTTTTTCCACCGTCCCCTCAATGAGGGTCGCGGTATTCTTTGCCGCCTCGGCAGCGCGCATGGCCAGATTTCTGACCTCATCCGCCACCACGGCAAAACCGGCGCCGGCTTCCCCGGCCCGGGCCGCCTCAACCGCGGCATTAAGCGCCAGCAGGTTGGTCTGGAAGGCGATCTCATCGATGGTTTTGATGATTTTCTGGGTATCTTCGCTGGCTTTGGATATCTCCGCCATGGAACTGGTCAGCTCCCGCATGGCCGTACCAGCTTCAGCCACCACCTTGCTCGCGGTTTTCATATGGCTGTCGGCCTGGCTGGCATTGTCGGCATTCTGTTTGGTCATGGAAGCCATTTCCTCCATGGCGGCAGAGGTTTCCTCGATGGCGGCGGCCTGCTCGGAAGTGCCGTCCGCCAGCATCTGGCTTGAATCGGCAATCTGGGTGGAGGCCTGATCCACCTGGGAAGAGCCCTGGCTGATTCCATCAATTGCCCGGATCAGGGGCACGGCGATGCCCCTGGTAATGAAGACGGCGGCAAAAATTCCGAAGACCATGCCGAAGAGGGAAAGGCTGATGGTAGAGGCATTGATGAAGGAGATGGCTTTTTCAAGGTACTCGTATTTCTCGGCAATCACCGTATCTTCATGTTCGCGAAGTTTGGTAAGCAGCGCCTTGATCTCACCGTAGGCGGGGATGGCCTTGGTGTTGTATATCTGCTTGGCCTCGGCAAGATCCCCGGCCCCATGCGCCCGGCCGATTTCGATGGCCGACTCATGCAGCTTCCGGTGCGGACCCTCGATGGCCTTAAGCAGCTGCGCCTCTTGCCCCCCCTCCTGCAATATGGCTTGAGCCGTGTCGCTGTATAGCCATTTGCCGAAACCACACTTGTGGTCATCGGTTTCCACCTCGAGTTTGGCCACATTGTCCCGGACGAAAATCTCGTTGACCTTACCCAGCCAGTTGAGGTGGTCGATCTGTTTTTCCAGGAGAAAGGCTTTGTCTTTATTATGCTCCAGCAATAAACGGGAATGCCCTTCAATGGTCCGCAGACCGAAAAAGCTGCCCAACGAAATGGCCGTGAGCAGAACCAGAAAGATTCCGAAACCGCCGCCGATTTTCTTCCCAATCGAAAAATTGCTGCCGATCATCCGCCCCCCCCCATTGTTGTTTGCCCCTGTATCGCCCCTTCCTTAACCCAACCGCTTGTTGGTGATTATCAACACAATGCGCTCAGAATGCAAAAAAAAATTTTCAGCCCGCAACTTTTTTTTAAAAAAACATATATCCGGCACAGGGCTCTCTTCCCTTGGCCCCCAAGCGTTTAAGGAAAATCTTATAAAACTCGCATCCCCCATCTTGCAAATTGACCGGATTCATGGCAACATAGCCGGGTCCGTGATCCACATCGACCATTTCGGCAACCTGACCACGAATATCCGCCAGCATGATCTTGCCGAGCTGACAGCCGATCCGGCTTCCATCCAGATCTTTCATAAAGAAACAGCAAGTAACCGGCCTGGCAAATACTTACGCCTCGCTGCCGGACGGCCGGATTCCGGCACGCATCGGCAGCCGCGGTTCCTTTGAACCGGCGGCGGCAAACGCGAATGCC
>JAZDIS010000125.1:0-8770 GCA_043804705.1 Pseudomonadota bacterium
TTTTTTCACCTCCGGAATCTCCGGGCCTTCGCTCAGTGCGGTCAAGGCGAGCGTCAGGGTTTCGGCGTAAACCTCGGCTTGCCGTGGGCCGAAATTGGCCGCCGTCCATGCCATAATTTCAAAAAAATCCCGGCTGGTCCGCTCGGCGAGGTGAATTCGCCAACAACTACGCATGCGGCCCGATGGCCTGTTTCGCCAAGATGTTGAGATGATCGGCGAGAGCGTCCGGAGTTGCGAAAGCCTGCAAGCGGCCGGCCTCGATATCGGCAATGCCGATTCGGGCCGCATCCTTAAGCGCAAGCAGACGCGCCTCCTCCTCTGCTTCGCGGCGCTCGATAAGACGCAATCCTTCGCGTAGCACCTCACTGGCGTTCTGGTACCGGCCTGAAGTCACGAGTTGTTCCACAAAAACGGCTTGATGGTCGGTCAAGACAACATTACGAGTCGGCATGGCTCATCCTCCGGAATGATTTGATATGGCATATTATGCCAACAATGGTTCCTGGATGTCAACCACAGAGTCCATCGGTCCGGGAGGAAAGTGGGGTCTGACTTACTGACATTGAAATAAATAGGGGGCCATGGGGCAGACCACGTTTTGTGTTTTTCTCCCGAACCGGGAGAGTCGGCTTCAGCGTCAGCAGCCGTCGTTGAGATCCTGGCTGTTTGCCGCCCAGCGGTACAGGTAGTCGTTGAGCTTCAGCTGCTGCTCAAGGGTGATGGTGTCCCAGGCGCCAGTCTGGGCGCACTTCGGATAGCGGCTTGCAAAAACCCGGTTCCAGGCGTCCGAGTTTTTTGATTCCACCCAGAGAAAGGGGGCGCCCTTGTCATTGTTGCGGGAATGGCAGCCCTTGCAGATGTCCTTGAAAAGCTTGCCGCCCTCGCCCCAGGGGCGGCTTTCCCATTCCAGCGGCCCATCGCTGAGCACCCGGCAGGTCTGGGTGGTCGCATCATAGCGGGTTTTGGGGGCGGCGTTCGCCTGGTGAGCCAAGGCGGGAACAAGGAGCAGAGCTGCGAGGGCAAGTGCGAAACGCTTCATGGAATTATCCTTTTTCCAGAATGATCTTTTTGCAGAAGAGAAGGCAAAATCAAGACGGAAGATGGCGGGTCAGCATCTGCCCTGGCGCTGACGGACAACCTCAAAAAGGATGACGCCCGCGGCCACCGAGGCGTTGAGGGAGTTGAGGCTGCCTGCCATGGGGATGGCGACCAGCTCGTCGCATTGCTCGCGGACCAGGGGGCGCATCCCCTTATCCTCGCCGCCGATCACCAGGCAGACGGCGCCTGAGAAATTGGTCTCATACACGGTGCGTTTGGCCTCGCCCGCCGCTCCGTATACCCAGAAGCTTTTCTCTTTAACGGCCTGCAGGCTGGTGACCAGATTGGTGACCAGGCAGAGTTGCAGGTGGGCCATGGCTCCGGCTGCGGCCTTGGCTGCGGTGGCGTTGAGCGGGGCCGAACGGTCCTTGGGCAGGATGATGCCGGTTGCCCCGGCTGCCGCGGCGCTGCGGATGATGGCCCCCAGATTGTGCGGGTCCTGGATGGAGTCCAGCGCCACGATGAGGGGATGTTCCGTTTCCCCGGCCTTTTTCAGCAGTTCGTGCAGGCTGCAGGTGGCCACGGGCGCTGTTTTCGCCAGCACCCCCTGGTGGGTCTTGTCCGGGGAGCTGGGGAAGCGCTGGCCGGGCAGAAAGCGGACCTTGACCCCCTGCTCCTGGGCCAGGGCGATGATCTCCTGAATCTTGCTCCCGCCCTTGCCCTGCTGGATAACCACCTCCCGCACCTTTTTGGGCTGCAGCCGCAGCAGCTCAAGGATGGGATGGATGCCCCAGAGGAGGTCGTCGTTGTCCGGCGGATTGCTCATGGTGTCTCCAGGGGAAATTGGTCGAGGTTATTGCGCTTCAAGGCCCAAAGCCACAAGGTCGAGGGGCTGGCCGTCCGGGTTGCGGCGGGTCTTGCAGCGTTCGGCGATGATCACTGCCCGCAGAACCTCCACCGCCTCATCCAGCCGGTCGTTGATCACCAGATAGTCGTAGCGTCCGGCATCCTCCATCTCGCGGCGGGCATTGTGCAGGCGCAGCTGCACGGTTTCCTCGGGATCGGTGCCCCTGCCCCGCAACCGCCTCTCCAGCTCTGCCCAGGAGGGCGGGGCGATGAAGAGGAAGATGGCGCCCGGGTGGCCGCAGTCACGGAGCTGCCGGGCTCCCTGGACATCGATGTCGAGAAAAACGTCAATCCCCTTGGCCTGCTGGGCCTCAATGGCCGCCCGGCTGGTGCCGTAGAGATTGCCATGCACCTCGGCCCATTCGAGAAAGGCCTGTTCCGTGCGCATCCCTTCAAAGGCCGCCCGATCAACAAAATGGTACTCCCGGCCATTGCTCTCGCCTGGGCGCGGCGCCCGGGTGGTGTGCGACACGGAAAAGGCGAGGTTGGGCACCTTCGTCAGCAGTTTTTTGAGGATGGTGGACTTGCCCGCCCCGGAGGGGGCGGAGATGATAAAAAGATTGCCCCGGCTCATTTGTCCGCCTTTTCCGGCTGCTCGTCGTCGCGGCGGTCGTAGGAGGCCATGAAGCGCAGGGTGATGGTTTCCGGCTGCACCGAGGAGAGCAGCACATGGTTGCTGTCGAGGATGATGATGGAGCGGGTCCGGCGGCCTTCGGTCACATCGATGAGCCGTTTCTGCTCCTTGGCCTCTTCCCGCAGTTTTTTCATGGGGGAGGATTTGGGGTTCACCACCGCCAGCACCCTGCCGGCAAGGACGGCGTTGCCGAATCCCACGTTGATCATTCTCTGGTCCATACTGTTCCTTTACTCGATGTTCTGAATCTGTTCCCGGAGCTTTTCCACCTCGGTTTTCAACTCCACGGTGAGATGGGCGGTGGGCGCATCGCTGATCTTAGAGGCCAGGGTGTTGATCTCGCGCAGGAATTCCTGAAGAAGAAAATCAAGCCGCCGGCCCACGGGTTCGTCCGCCGCAAGGAAACCGGAAAATTGGCTGATGTGGCTTCTGAGGCGAACCACCTCCTCGGTGACATCGGCCTTGTCGGCCATCATCGCCACCTCCTGGGCCAGGCGGAGGGGGTCAAGATCAACCCCCTGCAGGAGAACGGCCAACCGCTCCTTGAGTTTTTCGGTCCGGCGCTGGACAATGGCGGGGACATCCTGGGCAATGGCCGCCACGGTCTTGGCAAACTCCCGCAACCGCTGCTGCAGCTCGCTCTTGAGCGCCTCGCCCTCCTGCTCCCGCATGGACTGCGCCATGGTCAGGGCCTGGGTAAGGGCCTCGGCCACCTGCGGCCAGACCGCCTCGAGGTCTTCCTCCTCCTCATGGGCAACGATGATCTCCTTGTAGTTCTGGATCATGGCCAGGGTCGGAGCTTCCAGGGAAAGATCCTCGCCGATCGCCTCCAGGCACCGGTAATAATCGCGGGCCAGGGGCAGGTTGGGCGCCAGGCGGATACTGTCGCCCGCTTCTGCGCCGGGGTTGACGTAGACATCCACATGGCCCCGGCTGTAGTAAGCGCCGATCTCTTTTTTGATCCGGTCTTCAAGGCCGAGATACTTGCGGGGAATCTTGATGCTCAGATCAAGAAACTTGTGGTTCACCGAGCGGACCTCCACGGTCCAGCTTTTCGTCCCGGTCTGGGACTCGCCCCGGCCGTAGCCGGTCATGCTCAACGGTCTTTTCATCCGATTGCCTCAAGAAGTTCCGTGGTGGAGGCCGTGGCCGTACCCACCTTGCCCACCACGATGCCGGCGGCGAAGTTGGCGATGGTGGCGGCGTCGGCAGCGGTCAGGCCAACGGCCAGGCCCAGGGCCAGGGTGGCGATTACCGTGTCGCCCGCGCCGGTGACATCGTACACCTCCTTGGCCATGGTGGGGATGGTGAAAAGAGGCTGGCCTTTTTCATACAGGGCCATGCCCGCCTCTCCCCGGGTGATGAGGACCGCGTCGCTGGCCAGCTTTTTTTGCAGGAGATGGGCCGCGGTCTCCAGGTCCGCCTCGGTTTTGATGACCATGTCGGCCATGCGCTCGGCCTCGTGCATGTTGGGGGTGATGATGGTGGCGCCGTGGAAGCGTTCCGGATGCTGGGGCTTGGGGTCGATGATGAGCGGGATGTTCCTTTTTTTGATCCGGCTCCGCAGGTGGTTCATCAGGGTCAGGTTGATCATGCCCTTGTTGTAGTCGGAGATGATGACCGCGTTAAAGCTCTCCAGGTTGTCGTCGATGAAGCGGCAGATCTCCGCCAGCCGCTCCGGGCTCGGTTCCCCGGTTTTTTCCCGGTCGAAGCGGACCACCTGCTGGTGCTGGGCCACGATCCGGGTTTTGAGGGTGGTGGGGCGGTTGGCGGTGCGGACTATTCCCGTGGCAGGGGAGCCGAGCTCCGCCAGCAGACTCAAGAGATGGTCGCCCATGGCATCTTTGCCGATCAGGCCGCAGAGGGAGGCACGGCTGTCCTGGGCGTAGATGTTATGCAGGACATTGGCCGCTCCGCCGAGGAGCAGGTTTTCGTGGGTGACATCCACCACCGGCACCGGCGCTTCCGGGGAGATCCGGGAAACAGAGCCCCAGATGAAGTGATCGACAATGATGTCGCCGAGCACCAGGATATTGGCGGAGCTGAATGTGCCGACGGCATCGCGCAGCTGTTTCTTCTTTGTGGTGGACAGGGTCACTGACCGGCTCCTGGGGTCATTGGGCAGAAAAGGCACGGGTGGTGCAACAGGGTGCAACCAGCCGGAAGGATACGAAAAACGCAATTATAGACCGCTTGCCGGTCTTGGGCAAGCAAAGAAATGGGCTTCTGGTCGCTTCTGCCATGGGTATGGATAAAAAAAGGCCCTGCCGGAGGGATGGTTCCGGCAGGGCCTTGCACAGCAAAACAACCCCGGCGAGGCGGCTGTTTCTTAAGGATCAGAGGGGTTAGTCCGTGATCACACACTTGCCCTCTTCGCATTCCACGTCGGCGATCAGGATGCGGCTCTTGAGCCCCGCTTTGTCCAGGGCGTTTTTGGCCATTTCCGCCCGCGCCCCGGTGGAGCAATGGATCAGCATCTCCTTGCCCTGGGGCAATTCGCTGATCCGCTTTTCGATCTCGTCCAAGGGGATGTGTATGGAGTTTTTGAACGCTCCGGTCTGCACCTCATCCTTGGTGCGGACATCAAAAATAACCTGGCCGGTACTGCCTTCCATGGCCTTCTTGAACTCAGCCAGGGAGACCTCGCCCTTGCCCAGCTGCCGTATCCAGGTGATGGAGGCAGGGGTGGGGCCGGTGGCCAGGGTGTTGCCCTTGTCAGTCCAGGATTTCACCCCGCCCGGCCAGATGGAGCCGGTTTTCACGCCCCATTTTTTGGTCAGGTTGTAGCCCATCTGCGCCTCGAGAAATGAGTTGGCGTAAAACACGATCGGGGCCTTGACCGGGAGGCTGTCCTCCTTCTCGGCCAGAGAGGCGATGGGGATATTGTGCGCTTTGGGAATATGACCAGCTTCGTACTCTTCCTTGGAGCGCAGGTCCACCAGGACCATGTTGCCTGTTTGGATGAATTTTTCCGAGGCAACGACACTTTTTCCGGCCTTCTTCCAGCCGGGAACGCCTGCAAGCATGACGCGTACATCGGTGTGACCCATTTTTTTCGCCAGACCGGCGGATTTAGGGCTCATGCCTCACGTGAAGCCCCCGCAATAAAAGATCAGGGTGGTTTTTTTCAGGTGGGCGTCCGCGGGCAGGTGGGCATCGCCGGTCTCGGCATGCACGGTGTCGGGCAGCGAGATGGCGTTGGGGATATGGCCCTCGTGGTAGCGGGCCGCCGGCCTGGAATCGATCAGCACATAGTTGCCCTCTTCCGGACTCTTGGCAATGAGTTTGGCCAGCTCATCGGTATTCATCTCCGTTACCCCTTCGGGCAGGGTGGCGAGCTTGGGTTTGACGACGGTGGCGAACCGGTCGGCCCCGCGCAGTTCGAACTGGACGATGGCGGCCTCGCCTTCAGCCGCATGCTCCAAGCCTGTGGTATTGTCGTCGAATTTGACGAATTCGTTCTTGCCCTTCACCTCTATGGAGATGGTCTTGGCCTTGTTGGATCTGCCGGTGATCTTGCCGGTGAAGGCGTTGGCATTCTGGGAGGCGGCCTGCGGGGCTGGCTCCGCCGCAAGGGCGGGCGAGCCGGAGAGGGGCGGGCCGCTTACCAGAAGTCCGGTAAGCAACAGGAAAGGAATCCATTTGCGCAACGGTTTTTCGGACATTGTGTTTCTCCTTGCAGATGTTGGTTGTGGACTGTTTGAGCAGGGGGCGCGTCAAGTTCCTTTGCGCGGAGCCCCCCTGCGTCGCTTGCTGCAACCAGATAAAGCAAGGGTGATGCCAGGCTGATTTTTTTTGTATATCTATCTGAAATTAAAGGTGATTGTCTGGGTGAGAGGGGGGGCTTTCGGGGGGAGGGGGTGCAAAGAGGTTTGCGTTGAGAGGCTGAAAATTTAAGGCTGAAGACTGAACGCAGCCGCCCTCGGCTATTCAGCCCGATCCGTCTGTTTGAGGCGCCAGTTGAGAGCCTGCCTGGTGATACCGAGCATCTCCGCGGCAATGGCCTGGTTGCCGTTGGCCCGGTTCAGGGCCTCCAGCACCAGAAGATAGCCCGCCTCCCTGATGGACGGGAGCTGCGGCAAATCGGCAAACGGGGTCCGGGTTTCCGGGTGCCTTTTGACCTCCTCTTCCAGATTGGGCCGTCTGAGACGGAGGTAGTTCTTGAAGGAATCCATGGACAGGGTGCCATGCCTGTGGGTGCTCACCGCGTCAAAGGCCATGTTTTTGAGGTCCCTTACATTGCCGGGGAAATCATAGGTGCCCAACAGGGAGATCAGCTCCTTGGGAAAGGCCGGTTTCTTCTTGTTGAGCCGGGCTGCCGCTTCTTCGAAAAAATAATCGACCAGCAGGTGCAGGTCGTCGAGCCTTTCCCGCAGGGGAGGGATGTGGATGCGGTGGGCATGGAGCCGGTAGTAGAGATCCTTGCGGAATCCGCCGCTTTCCTGCATCTCCTGGAGGTTTTGATGGGTGGCGAAGATCATCCGGCAATCGGTGTGCTTGGGGATGTCCGAGCCCAGAGGCAGGTACTCCCGTTCCTGGAGGAGGCGGAGCAGTTTGGTCTGCGAGAGTTGGGAAAGATCGCCGATTTCATCGAGAAACAGGGTGCCCCCCGCAGCTTGCTCAATAAGTCCCCGCCTGGTTTGCTCGGCCCCGGTGAAGGCCCCCTTTTTGTGGCCGAACAGGGTGTCGGCGAACATGGTGTCGTCAAGGCCCGCCACATTGACCGGGACAAACTCGCCCCTCCGGTTGCTTAAGGAGTGCAGGGCCTGGGCGATGAGTTCCTTGCCCACCCCGGTTTCGCCGGAGATCAGCACCGGCTCGCTGGTCTCGGCAATGGATTCCATGTACTGGAAGATGGAGCGCATCCCCTTGTTGTGGGTGGTGATCCGGCTGAAGGCCTCGGGACGGTCCAGGGTGTCCTTGAGAAAATGCTCCTTGAGCAGGTCGTTTTCCTGGCGCAGACGGCTGAGGTCAACGGCCCGCCGGACCCCGGCGATGAGGCGGGTTTCCTCGCTGACCTTGGTGTAGTAGTCAAAGGCCCCGAGCTTCATGCACCGCACCGCGGTATCCACCAGATCGAGGCCGGTGATGATGATCACCGGGATTTGCGGGTGTTCGCGCACGATCCGAGGCAGCAACTCTTCCCCGGAGAGATGGGGCATGGTGAGATCAAGAACTATCACGCCAATTTCCTCGCCGGCCAGAATCTCCATGACCTTGCGGCTGTCGGCGCAGCAGCTGATATTGCTGAGTCCCGCGGAGCGCAGGGTCAGGCTGAAGCTGTGCAGCCAGGCCTCTTCATCGTCAACCAGCAGGATGGGGCGTAAGGGGGAAAGCTGCTTGTCCATGGGGGAAATCCTCCTGAAATTCCGGGTTGCTGCCGGTGTCTAGCCTACCCGGCTTGCATCGTTTTGTCATCCGCCTCTTCCCGCCAGGCTGGGAAGGAGATGGTCACGGTGGTGCCTGCCTCCGGGCTTGAGTTGAAGCGCAGCCTGCCTTGGTGTTCCTTGATGATCCCCGCGGAAACCGAGAGGCCGAGGCCGGTGCCGCCGTAAGACCGTTTGGTGGTGAAGAACGGGTCGGTGATCTGGTTGATGATCTCCCCGGCAATGCCGGTCCCCTGGTCGTGGACGCAGACCGCCACCTCATCGCTGTCCGCATCATAACGGGAGGCGATGGATATGGCCGCTTCCGGGCCCGCAAGGGCCTCGCAGCTGTTCTGGATCAGGTTGATCAGCACCTGCTCCAGGCGCTGGCGGTTGCCCCGGATGGGCGGCAGGCTGGGGGCCAGACCGGTGCTGAAATTGCGGGTGGCGTTCTTGATCTTGTTGTGGTTGAGGCGCACCGCCGCCTTGGCGATCTCGTTGATCTCCACCGCTTCCATGTGGCAAGTGGTATCCTGCCTGGCGTAATCCTTGAGGTCATGGACGATGTTCTTGATCCGACGGGCGCTTTCCTCCAATTCAAGGAAAAGGCGGGGGATTTGCTCGCACATCTCGCTGTATTGCAGGCCGGCAATGAGAAAATCGCCGTTTTCCTGGTAGTATTCGTCGAGAATGGGCTTGGTGCTTTCCCAGGCCTTGAAGAGCAAGGAGGTATTCAGCATGGCGATGCTGTTGGGGTTGTTGATCTCATGGGCCACCCCGGAGATGAGCACCCCGAGCGAGATCATCTTGTCCGCCTGGACCAGTT
>JAZDIS010000126.1:0-2073 GCA_043804705.1 Pseudomonadota bacterium
GTTCGCCACGCACCAACAGGTTCTCCCCCCGGCCATGCACCGTGCTGTAGTTTGTTCGATCGGGACGCATGGATTCCTGAATGGCAATGGTCGGGATTATATACCGTTCACTGCCGACCCGGACAATGATTCCGTCGATGATCGCCAAGGTCAAGGGCAGGCGGATCACGAACAGGGAGCCCTTGCCCGAATGGCTTTGCACCTCCACCTTGCCCCGCAGCTTTTCCACCGCTTTTTTCACAACATCCATGCCCACCCCACGGCCGGAAACATCGGTAATTTTATCGGCCGTGGAGAAACCTGGAAGAAAAATAAGATTGTTCAATTCAAAATCAGTCAGGTTATCAGACTCGCTGACCAACCCGCGCTCAATGGCTTTTTTCCTGATTTTCTGGGTGTTAAGGCCCTCGCCATCGTCCTCGATCTCGATCATCATGCTCCCGCCTTTCTGGTAGGCGCGGAGAAAAACGGTGCCGGTTTCCGGCTTACCACACTTCTTCCGGTCGGAGGGAGGAGAAATCCCATGGTCCACCGAGTTCCGCATCATGTGGACAAGCGGATCGTAGATTGATTCCACCATGTTGCGGTCGATCTCGGTCTCGGCGCCCTCCATGATCAGGTCAACCTTTTTCCCTGATTTTTTGGAAAGATCCCGGACCAGACGAATCATCTTATCAAAGGTTTGCTTTATGGGAACCATGCGCATGGACATGGCCGTGCGCTGCAACTCGGAGGTGATTCTGGTCAGCTGGGAAAAATCCTTGGTGAGCTTGGCGTCGGCGATCCGGGACACAAGCCTGTTCTGACGAACCAACGATTGCATGATCACCAGTTCGCCAACCGCGTTCACCAAGGCATCGAGTTTTTCCACATCAACCTTGATGGAGGCGCCGATTTTTTTCTGGGCCGAATCAGCGGCAGAGCGGGCCGCTGGACTTGCCGGGGCCTGGACCGCTCTCGAGGAAGCGGCACCCGGCACGGCCCTGGCAACGATCGGCCGGGGGGGGGCGGCAACAACGGCTTCAGCCTCCTCGCTTACCAACGGTTCAGCCTCTTCACTCTCGGGAACTTCTGGCAACAATACCGGGGCCGGAGCAGAAACGGCTTCAACCGCCGGGGCTCCGTCTCCTCCCTCTTGCAGCCGGGTAATATTCACCAAAAAACCACTGATGTCAGTATCCTTGTAATTGGCGGGCCCATTCTGCAAAACGCTCTTGATGTCTTCAACCATGGATTTCAGCGCATCACCGACTGTCAGGACGATGTCAATGACCGCGGAATCCATGGGTCGCTTGCCATTGCGCACATCATCCAGAAGATTTTCCGTGGCATGGGCAAGCCTGTTGATGGTCTTCAGGTTGAGAAAACCGGAAACGCCCTTGATAGTGTGGAAGGGCCGGAAGATATTATTGATGATATCCATGTCATCCGGACTCTGCTCCAACTCAAGCACGTTGACCTCAATGGATTCAAGATGCTCAAAGGCTTCCTCAATAAACCCGGCCAGCAGGTCCGTATCCTGGAGAAAATCAGGCAGCGTCTCCTGGCTCGGCCCGCCCGCCGCCTGGGACTGCGGCGAGGCGACGGCGCAGGCTGCCTCTGCCATGGTCTCATCTTCGTCCTCGCCCATCCCCGCAGCCGCCGCGTTGGGAGTCCCCAAAAGCGCCGATGGTTGCAGAAAAAAGCCGATTTTTTTCATGTTATCGCAGAACTGCTCAAGAATTTTCTCGCCGGGCCGGCCCTCTTTCCTGGCCGATTCCTGCATCTCGCTGATACACTGACCGAGAAGGTCATAATTTTCTGCGGAATCGGCCAGCTCTCCCATGATGAATTTTTCAAGAGCCCCCTTGAAGGCTGCGGCCATTCGCTGGATAACCATCGGCGTATCCGAGGCGGCCTGCCCAGGCAACAACTTCTCGATCAGGTCGAGCAACTCTCCGACAATGGAAAGGTCGCCAGGCTCAATCATCAGAATTTTCAAGGCCATTTCATCCAGAAGATCGGACAATGGTTTATGACCAGCTGTCATATATGCGCTCCTTGTAAAACGAGACCAGCAAATACCTACGAAAA